>DROB01000361.1 GCA_011321985.1 Gammaproteobacteria bacterium
ATAATATTGATGGCCCTTCACTGGATTTTGAAATTGATTTTTCTCAGACATTAGTGACCGTGGATTATCAGTTCTCAGCTGTGCCTGTACCTGCCGCAGCCTGGTTATTTATGAGCGGTTTAATTGGACTTGCTGCGCCAGCTATGCGTCGTCGCTTATAAAGCATTTTTGAATCCGCTGTTTTTTTCACAAAAGACAGTGTAAGCCCGTCAGCCATGGTTGTACCCATAGCTGGCGGGCTTTTTCTGTTCCATGGAGGTTTTATGACTCAAGTGCAAGTAATATTTGAACGCATTGCTACCCGTTTGCTGCGAGAGACATGGATGTGTCGTAGCTATGATCTGCCCTGTAGGAGCGAAATTTATTCCGCGAACAGAGATTAAATCAGAAGTACGAATCATATATTTTCAACCAGTCCGGAACGTCTGTCTCTGCCTGAAATAAATAAGCTATAATCACAGAAAGTTTATTTTGGAAAGTTCGATGTATAAATTTATTGTTGCAGCTGGTCTCTTTTTATCTATCGCTCTGCTGGTATCATGTGGTGGCAGCAATGATGGCGGTAATACTGACGGGACGGCCGCTACCGAAATAGATGTAAACATGCCGCCGATCACGGCGGGTAACTGGTACCGACCACCGGTGAGTGCGACCTGGCAGTGGCAGTTACAGAGTGTTATCAATACCACTTATGTCGTGGATATCTATGATGTGGATCTGTTCGATGTGCCGCAGGCAACCATCGACCTGCTGCAGGCACAGGGTAAAAAGGTGATCTGTTATTTCTCGGCGGGTTCTTTTGAAGACTTTCGGGCCGATGCCGGTCAATTTAATGCAGCAGATCTGGGTAAAACGCTCGATGGTTTTGCCAATGAGCGCTGGCTGGATGTACGTTCTCAGAATGTGGTCGATATCATGCGGGCGCGGATGGATCTGGCAAAGCAGAAAAACTGCGATGGAGTGGAGCCGGATAATATGGACGGTTTTGCCAATGATTCAGGTTTTACCCTGACCGCAGATGACCAGCTGGCATTTAATCGTTTGATGGCGAATGAAGCCCATCTGCGAGATCTGTCTGTCGCATTAAAAAATGATCTCGACCAGATACCGCAGTTAGTCGAGTATTACGATTTCAGTGTCAATGAGCAGTGCCATGAATTTAATGAGTGCGCGGTGTTAACACCGTTTATTACGGCGGGTAAGCCGGTACTTAATGCGGAATACCAGGATAAGTTTGTGAGTAACAAGGCAGCACGTGATCAGATGTGTGTGGATTCGATCGCCCTGAAGTTGAGCTCCCTGGTATTACCGTTGGATCTGAACGATGCGTTCCGTATTAGCTGTCTGTGATCAACATCATCAGAGCTTCAGGCTTCTCGACAATAACTCGACTTTGTCCCCTGAGTCGTTCTACCACCTGCATCCATGTGAGTGTCCTGCATTGTTCTACTTATGGTCATTTCCTAACCTGTGTCTCCGTGATAAAGATTACGTATCCGGTACTGGCTTATTTTTTTTTGCAGCAGCTATTATTGCAACACCGTAAGCAAGATTGGCCCATCTGTTCATCTCTTCATTGTCTTCCAGTGCTTCTTCAGGTGCCTGATAGTAATTCATTGAAAATGTTTTTTCTTTTTTTGTATAGGTAAACGGAAGCAGTCCTTTTTCCTTGAATTTATCCTGTGTTTTTGCATTTGTCTTCAGGTAGAGTTCATTGTCTGCGACTAGTCCAAACATGAGGCCATCAAGGAATATACCGTGCCCGCCAAACATGCCTTTAGAATAGACTGGTCCGATTGATTGCATGAGTTCTACGATATAATTGACGAATTCTTTTTCTTTTTTTGATGCAGGCATGTGGTTTTCTGATGATTTTAAGCGATGATTTTAAGGGTGTCTCGCCAGCTGATGATGCCGACAGGTCTTCGTGCTTTATCGACGACAGGGATGCATGAGATATCGTTTTTTTTGAAAACATCGATGGCATCGTAGGCATCATTATCCGAACTTAACGTAACCGGTTTTCTTGACATGATCTGGTGCACTTTTTTATTCAGACTGGCGGCATCATGGGTGGTTTCAGCGAGAGTGTTAATATTAGGGCTGATCGCTTTGTAATAATCTTTATCAGAGATTACCCCGACGAGCAGGTCTGATTCAACGACAAGGATATGATGAAATCGGGCGTTATCAAAAATCTCTTTCACTTTTTCCAGTGTATCATCCATCTCTACACTGACGATGGGTGTCGTCATTATCTTTTCTATACGCATAGTGATCGGAGTCGGGGTTCAGTCTCCGGTCAGAGAGAGGGTGAACGGATTACCATCATCTTTTCTATCTGCATGTCCTTAAATGTATGGGGGATGCCGCCGACACCATGTCCTGAATGTTTCAGACCGGCAAAGGGCATCCAGTCGACACGGAATGCGGTATGGTCATTGACCATGACGGCAGAGGCATCGAGCTGTTTGAAGGCATGCATGCAGGTATCGATATTTTTTGAAAATACGGCAGCCTGGAAAGCTACATCCAGGCTGTTTGCTTTTGTGATTGCCTCATCGATGTTTTCGTATTCGTAGATACAGATCACCGGTCCAAAGATCTCGTTTGTCGAAATGATGGCATCATCTGTCGGATTAAATAACACGGTCGCCGGATAACAGCTCTCTGATATTTTTTTACCACCGGATAATAGTTCGGCACCTTTTTTGACGGCATCCTGTACCCATTCATCGATACGCTCTGTTTCGGCATGGCGTATCAGAGGGCCTATATCTGTATCGGCCAGCGTCGGGTCACCGATCTTCATATTTCTACCGGCCTCAGCAATTTTTTCTGCAAGCTGCCGGGCGATGGCCTTATCCACATAGACTCGTTGCACAGAGACGCACACCTGGCCCGCATGGTAAAAACCGGCTTTCGATAGCAGAGCAACCGTATCGTCCATATCGGTATCGTGGGAGACGATGACCGGAGCAACACCCCCATGTTCCAGAGCGCAACGTGTACCACTGGCCAGTTTCGAACGTAGCATCCAGCCGACACGGGCACTGCCGATAAAACTGAAAAAGGCGACCCGGTTGTCTGTGACCAGTCTGGTGGCGGCATCATGGTCTGTAGTAACGATTCCCTGGCACCATGCTTCGGGTAGACCCGCTTCATATAATATGTTGATCAAACGAAAGCAGGAAAGAGGAGTGTCTTCCGCCGGTTTGATGATGACCGGACAACCAGCGGCTACAGCCGGTCCTATCTGATGAACGGCCAGGTTGAGCGGGTGGTTGAATGCGCTGACAGCAACCACGACACCGATCGGTTCGTGTGTGGTAAACGCAAGGCGATTCATCGAAGCGGCATTTTTTCCCATCGGGATCTCTTCACCGTGTTCGCTTTTTATTACGTCGGCACAGTTCTTCATGCCATCGATGGCACGTGCGACTTCGACCTTTGAATCGGCCAGGGGTTTGCCTCCTTCACGCGCGGCTTCTATAGCTAATTCATCAAAACGTGACTGCATGATATCGGCGGCTTTTTCCAGAATTTTTATGCGCTGCTCGGCTGTGAGCCAGTTCTGCTTATCGATGAATAGTGTGTGCGCTCTATCGAGGGCTAACTCTACGGCTGAAGCATCGCCGGTTTCTATGGTAGCGATATGCACACCGTCGTAGGGGGCTGTTACGTCGATATTACCAGCGGATATTGCATCGGGGACGAGTAGTTTGAAGTGATCTGACATATTTGATACTCAAATTTTTGTTGACCGCGGAGGTGCGGAGATGCAGAGAAAATATCTTTATCATCACTATGCCATCAACATGGCCTAAAACAACTCCCCGCGTCTCTGCGTCTCCGCGGTAAATTATCTCATTGTTAGATTGGACAGGCGATATTGCCCAAACGTTCGGTCAATATCATGTTCTCACGATAGTCGATCGGTACTACGACCAGACTCGGGCCTTCTTCGTCAAAGGCCTGTTCCAGTGTGGCGACAAGATCTTTGCTGTTTTCGACTCTATGACCATTCCAGTCAAAAGATTCTGCCAGTTTTAACCAGTCCGGATTACCGAAGGTCAGATCGGTGTGTTTACCAAATTCATTCTGTTGTTTCCAGGCAATCAGACCGTACATATGATCTTCCCATATCATGGTGACGATGTTTACGTTTAAACGTTTGGCTGTTTCCATCTCCTGTACGTTCATCAGGTAGCCGGCATCACCGGATATCGACATGATACGTCTGTCTGGATGGACGAGTGATGCCGCTATGGCACCGGGTAGAGCAAATCCCATAGAGCAGAAGCCATTCGGGATCAGGCAGGTATTGGGTTCATGGCACTGGTAGTGGCGTGCTATCCACATCTTATGGGCACCGACATCGGATAATAATATATCATTAGCACCCATGACTTTCCGGCAATCCCACAGGACCTTTTGTGGACGGATCGAGCCTTCGGTCTCATCATCCTTATGCATGCTTAATTCTTCCTGCATGCTGCGACGTGTTGCGTCCTGATGTGAGGTATCGAAGTTCAGACCACCGTTGTTATCGACCCGCTCGTTCAGCATCCATAACGTGTGAGCCAGGTCGCCGACCAGTTCGGTTTCCGGGTGATAATCAGAATCAATTTCTGCCGGCAGGAAGTCTGCATGGATGATGCTGTGGTCGCTCTGAGCGTTCCACAGATGGGGGTGGTATTCCACCATGTCATAACCCAGTGCCAGCACTACGTCGGCGGCTTCCAGCGCACAGGCAACGACATCTCGTGACTGCAGGCCGATGGTATAGAGGCAGTAGTCGGCATCCATATCGACACAGCCCTTCGCCATGAAGGTGTTGATGACACCGATGCCGGTTTTTTCACAGAAATTACGCAGCTGTTTGCTTGCGCGCCGACGGATGCAGCCGTTACCTGCGAGAATAATAGGGTGTTTTGCATTTTTTAATAGCTCAAATGCCTGATCAACGATCTTGTCATCGGTTACTGCACGCCTGAACCGTAGAGGTGTCAAGGGTTTGGTAGTCGATGGCAGTTTTGCAATATCTTCAGGTAATTCAATGTGGACTGCGCCGGGTTTCTCGCTGCGGGCAACCCGGACAGCCTTGCGGATGATCTCGGGTATGTTGTCCTGATGCAGGACGGTTGTCGCCCATTTTGTTACAGGTTCAAACATCTTGACCACATCCATAATCTGATGCGATTCTTTATGCAGGCGTTGAGAGGAGCCTTGTCCGGTGAGGGCTAGCAGGGGTGCACGATCCATATTGGAGTCAGCGACACCGGTGATCAGATTAGTCGCACCAGGACCGAGGGTACCGAGACAGCCTGCCGTGTTGCCAGTGAGTCTGCCATATATCTCGGCCATGAAAGCCGCGCCCTGTTCGTGGCGGG
>DROB01000362.1 GCA_011321985.1 Gammaproteobacteria bacterium
CAACGGTAACCATTGATAGTGATCTCGCTGGCAATAAGGTAAGAATGCTCGACCCTGATGCAGGAGAGATTACCTACCAGTATAACGGTGTCGGTGAACTGCGAAAACAGACGCAGAAGCCTTCAGGTGTCGCACATACCATCGCCACCAGTTATGACACGCTCGGACGTGTTGTCAGCAAGACCGATGACGATGGCACTACGTCGACAACGTATAACTGGGCATATGACAGCGCGACAAACGGCTTGGGATTACTGGCATCGTCAAGCGGCCCGGATTATGAGCACACGATTAAATACGATGCCATCAGCAGAATCAGTGAAACCTCAACCATTTTATTTGCCGAAGCCATGCCCAAGGTATTTAAGTTCGGCTATGACAACTTCAGCCGACAGACATCTGCTGAATACCCTTCAGGCCTGTCATTGCGTACAAGCTACAATGCTAATGGATACACAGAAGGCACTTCAAACATAGTCACCGGTGATGCTTACTGGACCGCTCTGGCCGCAGATGCCTACGGCAATGTAACAGAAGAGCGTTACGGCAATAATCTGGTTACTAAACGTACTTATAATCCGGCGACAGGCAAATTGAGTAGTCTGAAAACAGGGTTGGCAGCAGCACCAACAGGTATCCAGAACCTGGGCTTTCAGTTTGACACTGCAGGCAACCTGGTGCAACGAACCAACAATGCACTGGTCGAAAAATTTGGCTATGACAAATTGCACCGTGTTCTAAGCGCTACCACGACTGGCCTGGCCAGCGGCACACGTACAATTAATTACAACTATGACGCTCTGGGTAACATCAAGAGCAAATCTGATGTCTCGGATACAAACGGTTACCACTATGCCGAGAATGGCGCAGGGGTACATGCAGTCAGCCGTGTCGTTAAGGGAACCGTTACCACCAATTACGGCTATGACAGCAAAGGTAATATGGTCACCCGTGGTGACAATACCATCACTTATACCGTATTCAACAAGCCTTCATCGATTAGTAGGGCAGGGGCTGTTACCAGCTTCCGCTATAACCCTGATCGTGAACAGTTCTACCGCAACAGTACCGCTGGTGGTGTCTCTACGACGCATTTCTACTACGGCTCAGGCAGTTTTGAGGTGGTCAAGCAGGGCACATCCATCCGCGAAAAAACCTACATTGGTGATTACCTGATATACAGCGCAGTCCGCCAGGAAGGTAGTCCGGCCAGCGGCAGTGATGTACGTTACTTGCACCGTGACCATATCGGTTCGGTCGATGCGATAACGGACGCTAGCGGCGCTCAGCTAAACCGTATGGCCTTCGGCCCGTTTGGTGGACGCAGACAGGAAAACTGGGAAAACGGCGACGCGGCATATAAGGCTAGCTTATCAGTAGTCACATTCAATACCACCGATCGTGGTTTTACCGACCACGAACAGGTTGATGATTTCGAACTCATCCAGATGAAAGGCCGCATGTATGACCCTGTGATCGGCCGCTTCATCAGCCCGGATGACTTTGTCCAGTTCCCTAATTTTAGTCAAAGTTATAACCGCTACAGTTATGTACTGAATAATCCGCTGACACACCAGGATGAATCCGGTGAATTTATCGTCTCCGGCACCATCGCGGTATTTGTCATTGCCTCACGAGTTTATTCTGCCTACGATATTGCCACTAACGGCGTTGAAGAAGCCAAAACGGCACTCGATGAAAATGTATCCACAGGAGATCGGGTGGTCGCAGGACTTGCACTTGGCAGCCGATTTGTTGGTGGTAAAGTAGGTAATACCTTATTTAAAGGTGCTGCGAGACATGCCAAAGGTGTTACTAGATATGTTGCTAACGCTGCTACAAAAGCGGCAGCCAAAGCAAAAGATATTGCTACTGCGGCATCGAAAAAGGTCAAAGCTACGGTTGGTTCTCTGGATAATAAATTCCGTAGATGGTTTCCTTCTAAAGGTTCGTCTGGTAAAGGTGTTGGTGGTAGTGAACCTAAGAGCCCTAAAGGGACAAATGACGGGAATACTGAAAGCGCTGCTGAAAGATTGGCAAATAATAAAGCTGCAGGTGATGCATTTGAAGAACAAGTAATGGGGCAGTTGCAGAAGTCTCAGACTGGTGTCGTTCAGCAAGTAACAGTTAAAACTAGAAGTGGGACTAAGACTAGAATTGATTTAATAGGTAAGGATTCTAAAGGTAATATTGTGTGTACAGAATGCAAAGCATCTGCGACAGCGCGATTAACTAA
>DROB01000363.1 GCA_011321985.1 Gammaproteobacteria bacterium
TGGTCCTTCAGCATGAAATCGGTCAGTTTTAAATTTGAAAAGATTGACCCCATCAAAGGTATCGGGCGGATATTCGCGCTCAAGGGATTAGTGGAGCTGGTGAAAGTGCTGGCTAAATTTCTCCTCGTCTCCAGTGTCTCCGGTCTCATCATCTGGTCCCTGATCGATGAACTCATCGCGCTGGGTGAAGAACCCATGCAGGCAGCTCTGGCCCATGTGGCCCGTCTATGTGGCTGGTCATTTATGGCGAGTAGCAGTGTGCTTATCATCATCGCTGCGTTTGATGCCCCTTTTCAGTTATGGCAACACAACAAACAGCTCAAGATGACCAAACAGGAAGTGAAAGACGAGAGTAAGGAGACAGATGGTCGCCCGGAAGTAAAAGGGCGCATCCGGGCGTTACAGCAGGAATTATCGAAGCGCAGGATGATGGATGCGGTTCCCGATGCAGATGTCATCATCACCAATCCGACACATTATGCGGTGGCACTTAAATATGATCAGGCAGATACGCGAGCCCCGATTGTAGTGGCAAAAGGTGCCGACCTCATCGCGCTACAGATACGTACGATCGCTGATCAGAACCAGGTCACCATCGTTTCTGCACCACCTCTGGCTCGTGCCTTGTTTGCCAGCACCGAATTAGATCAGGAGATACCGGCAGGTCTGTATGTTGCGGTCGCCACTATCCTGACATATGTCTACCAGTTAAAAGTGTCTGTACTCAGCGGAGCGATACCACCGGATTCACCGAGTGATCTACCGATTCCGGAAGAACTTCGTGATGTGTTAAAGCCTGATGATGACGTTGAACAATAATATAGATGAACAAGGTTACATGATATGACTACCAGTGCGATACCAGCTACAAACTTTAAATTTACCCTGAGTGGTCTGGGTATACCTTTCTTGCTGGTCGCCATGCTGGCGATGATGGTATTACCGCTACCGGCTATCATGCTGGACCTGTTCTTTACGTTTAATATCGCTTTGTCACTCGTCGTATTACTGGTGGTTATCTATACCATCCGACCACTGGATTTTGATGTGTTTCCGACCATCCTGCTGGCGGCGACATTACTCCGCCTGTCACTCAATGTGGCATCGACCCGCGTGGTTCTGCTCGAAGGTCATACCGGATCAAATGCAGCAGGTAACGTCATCCAGTCGTTTGGTGAATTTGTTGTCGGTGGAAATTATGCGGTAGGTATCGTTGTTTTTGCGGTACTCACCATCATTAATTTTGTCGTCGTAACAAAAGGTGCGGGACGGATATCCGAAGTGAATGCACGGTTCACCCTGGATGCGATGCCAGGCAAACAGATGGCTGTAGATGCAGACCTGAACTCCGGTCTCATCGATCAGGAGCAGGCACGTGCCAGGCGGCAGGAGATCTCCGGTGAAGCGGATTTTTATGGCTCTATGGATGGTGCGAGCAAGTTTATCCGTGGGGACGCGATTGCCGGTATACTGATCCTGTTTATCAATCTGATGTTCGGTCTGGGCATCGGCATGATACAGCATGGCCTGTCATTCTCTCAGGCTTCTGAATATTATACTTTATTGACCATCGGTGATGGCCTCGTCGCACAGATCCCCTCTCTGATCTTATCAACTGCTGCAGCGATCGCAGTCACCCGGGCATCAGCTGCAAAAGACATGGGGCAGCAGGTTATCGGTCAGCTTTTTGATAAACCCAAACCGATTGCGATCGCAGCCGGAATCCTGGGTGGTCTGGGTTTGATACCGGGCATGCCTAACGTCGTATTTCTCACTCTGGGTTTCGCCTGTGCAGGTATCTCGTATCTGATAAAACAGCAGATCGCACAGAGTCAACAGATCGAAATTCAGCAGGAAGAAACCCCCGAAGTTGAACCCCAGTTTAAAGATCTGAGCTGGGATGATGTCCCCGTGGTCGATGTCATCGGATTAGAGGTAGGTTACCGCCTGATACCCATGGTCGATAAAAATCAGGGGGGACAGATGATGTCACGCATCAAGGGTGTGCGCAAAAAGCTCTCTCAGGAACTGGGTTTTCTTATCCAGGCAGTGCATATCCGCGACAATCTGGATCTGTCGCCTAATGGATACCGGATCATACTGATGGGCGTGCCCGTGGGGGAAGGGGAGGTTTATCCTGAAAAAGATCTGGCGATTAATCCAGGGCAGGTTTTTGGTGAGCTAAGTGGCGTTAAAACCAAAGATCCAACTTTCGGCCTCGAAGCGGTCTGGATTGATAGCGACACGCGCGATGAAGCTCAGACGCTGGGTTACACCGTGGTGGATTGCAGTACGGTAGTAGCGACCCATATGAGCCATGTCCTGCAGCAGCACGCACATGAATTAATAGGGCACGAAGAAGTACAGCATCTACTGGATATGCTCGCCAAAACTTCACCTTCATTAGTCGAAGATCTGGTACCTAAAATTCTGCCTCTCGGTGCAGTGGTCAAAGTCCTGCAGAACATCCTGGCGGAAGGCATACCTATTCGGGACATGCGGACCATTGCCGAAACTTTGGCGGAAGTCGCGCCCGATAGCCAAAACTCTGACGTACTTACGGCGGCGGTACGAACAGCATTGTCACGCCAGATATACCAGCACATCAATGGTTTAGAGCAGGAGATGGCGGGTATCACA
>DROB01000364.1 GCA_011321985.1 Gammaproteobacteria bacterium
GGATGCTATTTCCTGTTTTCAATAGCTGCATTGACAGACTGCCAAAAATGGCAGTGAGAATGTCACTATGACATGCCTGTGACGCGTAATGTCAGCCGGTGCTGCAAGTGATCGTTGCTTTGAATGATAATTAGGATAGCGAATCAATGACTTACAAATTATGTTTTGCATTGGCATATTAAATGCAGTGCAACCATCAATAATAGCTCGGTTTGAGTCAACTTTTCGGTAAGGATGCGAATAAAGGTTGGAGCAGACGACCAGAGCTGATTGCGGGTAAATCACAAAATTATTTCGGGAGAACAGAATGTTACTAAACACTTTGAAGGTACTGCACCGTTATCTGCAGAATATGGGGCTGATTTTTGTCCTGGGTTTCATCACAGTTACATCGGTAGCATGCGGTGGTTCCTCGACGGATGGAAATGCTCAGGCTAGCACGGATATCGCCACCGGTCGTGATAATGGCGATGAGAGTGACAAGAGCGATAACAATCCTGCGGACTTTACGCTTCGTGAAGCAGAATGGGATGCTAAAAAAGACCGATTGAAAGTCAAAGGTAAAGGAACAGAAGGTCGTACCGTGACGGTTACCAATGCCGGTAGTGGTGCTTTTATCGGTGATGACAAAGTCGATAAAAAATCACGCTGGGAAGTGAAAGAAAAAGACCTTTCTCCCGTTCCCTGCCGGATTCGTGCTGAGCAGTCTGATGGGCAGTCTGCAGAGATGGATGTGAAGGACGCACCTGCAAACTGTGACAATGGCAATATGGGAGGGGCGAATGCTGCACCGGTAGCCAATAATGATAGCTACAGTGTTGCCAAAAACACCACGCTTACGGTTGCCGCACCTGGTGTACTGGGCAACGATACCGATGATGGTCAACTCGCTCCGCTGGTTGCGACACTGGTCAGCAGTGTGACGAATGGTAGTCTGACGCTGAATGCGAACGGTTCGTTTGACTATATACCGCAGATGGATTTTGTCGGTATCGATAGTTTTACTTATGCCGCCAGCGATGGTGAACTCTCTGCTAATGCCAGTGTGACCATCAATGTGACCACGGGTACTCCACCACCGACCGGTGCTGTGAAATCGATCAACTCCACCAGTACCAACGGTCCATTATTAGCAACACCTGTACCTGAATTGACTTTACTCGGACAGGCGGGTTATTCGGTCTTTGCGGTCAATGATCTGGGTATGCACTGTGGTGATTTTGATACCCGTATCTCCAGTATCCTGCCACCGTTTAATGTGCTGCATGCGCAGGTCATTCAGAAGGGGGCTGATCCTAAAATTCTTGATGAAGCAAGCGGTACCAGTGTTAGATATTCGGCCGCATCGAATCCGGTGGATCCTGTCCTGTCGGGTTTGAGCCCTTCCGGCCTGCCACTGTTGTCGAGTGTGACTAACGGTAATGTCTACAAGACCAATTTCTGGGATCAGGCGATGGGTTCGAATGAGTCCATTGCGTTAAAAGCGTATCGGCCTTTCTATCCTCCGGGCATACTCGATGCCTTTATACCGGTGGTCGATCAGGGTTTGCCGATGCCTGATGTAGAACGTCTGTACCTGGGTGATGGTGTACTGGCGGCCGACCAGCAGTCTATGCCGGGTATCTTAACGCCCTATGTGGTGAATGATGGTCAGAATTTTAACCAGTATGTGCGCAGCCTGCCGTTCTTTACCAATTTCCCGTTTGGTTATACGTCCTCAGATGTTAACTGGTATGAGGCCGCAGGGGTCCCTGCCAGTGCCTTTGACGATGCGGGCCGGGAAAACCCTTATCCATTGTTCCGGGTGCAGGCTCATGATGCCGGCGGCAGTCTGCTGGCTTCTGTCGATACTGTCGCACCGATCTCCGGTGAGGCGAACTGCCAGGGCTGTCATGGTGCGGTAGTCGATGGCGGTAATGGTGCCGCGATAGTGGATCTGACATCGGTCGCAACGACACTGGATGACCCGCAGCTGGGAGAGGTACCTCTGGAGGTCAGCAAGGAGTATGCAGCGGATATCAATATCCTTCGCCTGCATGATCAGAAACATGGCACCCTGCTGGAAGGGTCAACACCGGTCGTCTGTCAGAGTTGCCACTATACACCGGCACTCGACCTGGCGCAGGTTGGACCTAAAGGGCCTGAAAATGATATCTCTGCGGGTAACCCATCTAATGGGCGTGATCAGGTCAAAAACAAATCTATGTCTAATGTGATGCATAGTCATCATGCTACTGTGAAAGATGTGGACGGTAATCTGCTGTTCCCGTCTATGCCACCACCGGTTGACCTGGCGGGTAATTTCCGTAATCCGCTGCTGGCTGATGATGTCCTGCAGAAAACCTGTTATCAGTGTCATCCCGGTCGTCGTACCAGCTGTTTACGTGGAGCGATGTCCAGTGGTGGTATGTTGTGTCAGGATTGTCACGGTGATATGGCACAGGTGGGTAATGATTTCACTCGGAACGTCTCACCCGCCAGTCCTGGTGCGTTTGAGCTGGCCAGTGATTTCTACACCAACCCGAATACGCCTCGCGTACCCTGGGCCAATGAGCCGAGCTGTGGTTCCTGTCACACCGGTGATGCGATGGACAATATGCATAATCTCGCAGGAACGATTGGACAGCCTGATGACGGTATCCGCCTGATGCAGGCATGGATCAAGTCTGATCCGAAGGCAACACCTATCGTGCCGACGAATAAACGCTTTGCGGAACCCGTGATTGCGGCTACCGGTAATCCTCAGTTGTACCGTATCAGTACCGGCCACGAAGGCGTGTTGTGCGAATCCTGTCATGGTGCGACCCATGCCATCTTCCCGAATGCGAATCCGAACGCGAATGACAACGTTGCGTCCATGCAGATTCAGGGACATAGCGGTGTGATCAGTGAATGTAGTTCATGTCATACCGGTGATCTGGGGATTACGCTCGATGGTCCACACGGTATGCATCCGGTCGGCAGTGCGGGTAATGATTTTGCTGACGGCGGTCATGAAGATATCGCTGAGAATAACCCGGATGCCTGTCGTGCCTGCCATGGTCAGAACGGCGAAGGTACGGTTCTATCAACGATGTTTACTGATCGTGTCCTGCAGTGCGATGAGCAGACGACATTCTGCCCGGACGGCAACAGTCAGCTATTCCCTAAAGGTCGTCAGGTGACCTGCTCTGACTGTCATGATAACAAGCTCTAACGGGGTGGCGTGTTAGATACTGCCGAAATCTGGCTGAACAGGGACTGTTCGCCCGGGCGGGTTTTGAGTTGAACCTCTGGTAGCGTGTAAGCTATTGAAAGTAAAAAGATAAAACGGTGTTTTATCTTTTTTTTGCTCTGGATATTCCTGTCCTTTTCATTCCGATCTGATGAGACCGTGTGTCGCCGGTAGTCGTCAAAAGGAATCGTGTAGAAAATGGAACTTGATGCACTGTTATTGCGTGTATTAGAGTGTAGGCGGGGTTGTTCACTAAGGAAGTTCTGATTAATTCATTCATGGATTACCAGGGCAAGAAAAAGATGGAATGCGATTTTATCTTTTTCTTCATTTTCAATGGCTTAACAGCTATCAAAAATGGCAGTGTATCCGTGTGCTGTGGGAACTCTAAATATCCGGGTGTGGCCTGTTGCCATGCCCACTATCAAATAACGGCCCTGACGGGCGACAGACGGTTGAACTCTGTGCCCGTACAGGGTGTCTGCTCTACGTGACATGCAAATATTGTTGAGGGTCTGTATGGATAAAAAAGTCGAGATATCAGTGGATATCGTTTCTCTGGTAAATAGCCATGAAAACCCCTTTGTGGTCATCGATAAAGACTATCGGATACTGGCAGTAAACAGGGCCTATGAGCAGGAATACGGGGCAGTAAGCGAGAAGGCCGTCGGTAGAACCTGTTATCAGGTGAGCCATGGTAATGATCATCCGTGCAGTGTCGAGGGCGAGGAATGCCCATACGACTATGTTTTTAATGATGGTAAAGCGAAAGTTTGCACACACATCCATTGCGATGCCAGCCACCATATGCATCAGGTAAGAGTTTCAGCCTTTCCATTAAAAGGGGCTAATGGGGAGACCTTACTGGGTGAGAGCATCGAGGAAATCTCCTCAAAAAATCATTACACGCAGGGTACGGGCCGCATGGTCGGCGAGTCCAGGATGTTTCAGGCCTGTATCGATTTACTGGATGTAGCGGCAGGTTCAGATGCACCCGTCCTGTTGCAGGGCGAAACCGGTACCGGTAAAGAGTTAGCTGCAGAATATATCCATGCACACTCATCACGTCGGTGTAAACCTTTTCAGATCGTAGATAGCACGGTGCTGTCAGATAGCCTGTTTGAATCCGAGTTGTTCGGTCATGCAAACGGGGCCTATACCGGCAGCGTTGGTAGTAAACAGGGCTTGTTCGAACTGGCCGAAGGTGGCACCCTGTTTCTCGACGAACTCGGTGATATGCCGATCACACAGCAGGCAAAGTTATTGCGTGTGCTGGAATCAGGACAATATCGGCGTGTCGGCGGCAAACGCACTCGCGAATCAGATGTTCGTATAATCTGTGCGACGAACAGAAATTTATGGGAATCGGTGATGGCTGGCAAGTTCCGTGAAGACCTGTACTACAGGATTGCCTGCCTGAATATTCGGCTACCCAGCCTGCGTGAGCGTGTCGGTGATATACCTGTTCTGGCACGTCATCTGCTCGAAGGTATTAATCTTTCTATGAGCAGCAGCTACTATTTGAAGTCCGATGTTTACGGGCGGTTGAGTGAACACCGATATCCTGGCAATATTCGAGAGTTAAGAAATATTCTTTTTATGGCAGCGACACATAGTGATCGACCAGAGATAGATCTGACCTTGATAGACAGTGTAATGAATAACCTGCCACATTGTAACGGGCACCAGCATGAAGATCAGAAACCTGCTGCGATGTCGATAATGCAACAGTTTGTCGATGGAAAAGGCAAGCCGAAGTCATTAAAGGCGATCGAGGCACAGCATATTAAGGAATTACTGGATCGATATCAGGGTAATCGAAAAAAGGTAGCAGGTGAGCTGGGTATCAGTGAACGCACCATATACCGAAAGATTAAAGAACTGGAGATAGGCTGAATTTTTTATTGTCAAAATCCATCTATTAGATAATACAACCTGTCGTAGGAGCGGAATTTATTCCGCGATTGCCAGAGTAAAAAAACATCAGCCACCCGTCATACTCATCAGACGAACCACCTGGCCGGGTTTGTCCCTGAACTCATGTTTTTCGGGTTTAAGCGCGATAGCCTCAGTCAGAACAGCCTTTAACGCATCATCAGTGATGCCAGCGCGTAGCAGGGGACGTAGTTCGACCTTGTCGTCCTGACCCAGGCACAGGTACAGCGTACCATCGACCGACACACGAACACGGTTACAGCTCTCACAGAAATGTTGTGATATGGGTGTAATAAAGCCGATACGCAGGTTGGTATTTCTTACCTGCACATAGCGGGCAGGGCCACCACCGGGCATGACACCGGGAATCAGGTCATAGCTTTCTGCGAGCTGGCGTTTGACCTCCTGCAGGTCGAGGTAATGGTCTGCTGCATCTTCACCGGTCGCACCCATCGGCATGGTCTCGATAAAACGCAAGGTGAAATCATGTTCGAGACAGAATTCGACCATGTCTTCAAATTCATCATCATTGATGCCCTTCATGGCGACCATATTGATCTTTATCGGTGCAAGACCGGCTTTTTTAGCCGTCATCAAACCATCGAGGACAGGTCTTAGTTCACCACCGGTTATGGTCCTGAATCGTTCAGGTTTTAATGTGTCGAGACTGACATTGATCCTCGAGATACCGGCATCATGTAGATCATGGGCATATCTATCCAGCAGCACAGCATTGGTGCTGAGTGACAGGTCGTTCAGTCCGGGCAGTGCAGTAAGACGACGAGTTAGTTCAGCGATATTTTTTCTTCCCAGAGGTTCACCGCCAGTCAGTCGTACGCGCGCGACACCGAGCTCGGTGAAAGCCCTGATTACACGTTCGATCTCATTATAGGTAAGCCAGTGCTCAGGTTGTTCGAAATCTTTGAAGCCCCTGGGCATGCAATAGAAACAGCGCAGGTTACATTTGTCGGTTACAGACAGGCGCACGTACTCGATGCGTCGGCCGAATGGGTCGACGAGTGATGCATGTTCGTTATGTTTGCCTGTGTTCATAATCCGTTTCCGGTACCCGTGATTCTATAGACACCGGTTAAATAGTACATGATTTGGATCAAATCGTAATACCCTTAAGTGGCTGTTCATAGTGAGGCAATATCGATGGCTTTAGGTTCAGTAATGCATGTTTCCCGGCAAAGTCCACAGCCGGTACATCGCTTTGTATCAATTACAGGTCTGACCATATCCAGCGTCAACGCACCCTCTACAGGGCAGCTATCTAGACAGGCACCACATTCAGGGCCACTGTATGGCAGGCATGCATTTGTATCAATACTTGCTCTCGCCAGTTCAGGCATGGGTCTATCGTCTGTTGTCTGTTCTGATTTTAAGCCTTCAGTACAAGCCTGATGCTTTGGGATAATCAATGCATCGGGTGTGCAGGCAGTGACACAGGGCCAGTCCTCGCATAGGTGGCAGCCCTTGTTTAGTAGATCCAGGGCGGGTGTGCCAGCGGCTCTTGCGCCGACTCTGGCAGACAGGCTGAACACCACACCGTGCGGGCAGGCTTCTATGCAGTCATTGCAGCGGGTGCAGGCGAGCAGGAATTCCAGTTCATTGATGGCAAAAGGGGGGCGCAACCAGCGTGATGCCTGTTTGTTAACACTGGCATCGGCGGCTTTAACGACAGCTTTGCTGCTTTTGTCTATCGCTGATCTGAAAAAAGAACGTCTATCCATCCTCGTCTACACCTTCATTCCTACATCCTCATTATCATCGGTTGCATCAATAACCAGAGATGAAACCCGGTCATTCCTGTGGCAAAAATCAGCATCGGTGCGAGTTTATAAGCGGCCATTTTTTCATTGCCGGTAATCATATTGAGGCCACGGTGCCGGATCACCTGCACCGCGATCCAGAATCCAAAGATCATCAAGCCAGCCTGGATAGCAAATAACACATCCTGTGACATCCACATGGTCATGTGGCGTTCATGTTTTTCCATCATACTGAGCGGGACGGTATCTATGCCGAGTGGATTGAGGAACACGGTACCGATGCCGACACTTTCCCGGATCAGGTGATTGAGATTGTGTGCCATATGATAAGCAAAAGCCAGAGGTAAGGCGACAAAGGCAAAGGTTGAAAACAGGCGTCTGTATTCCATGTCGGTGCCACTGACCTTTCTCGTTATCTCGATAAATGCCGAATAGATTGCCGCGATGACGATAAGGCAGGCGAACAGTCCGATGGTAAAACTGGGCAATAAACGACCTGAATCACCGATTATCTGGGCTAACTTACTCATCCAGCCTTCCCAGAAAGGCATCATGGTCAGGCCGTGAAAACCGGTGAGTGCCAGCAGGCCAATCATGAACCAGGATTCATCCCAGTGCGGGCGTCCACTGTGCAAGGCTTCCGCGCTGGGTGTGCGGAAACGCCAGGCGATATTCTGGTGCGGGCAACTCTGGGTACAGTTACCGCAGGAGGTGCAGTAGTTGTTTTGTTTCAGTCGTCCCATCACCAGCCAGGTCGGGCAGGGTTCGATCTCTTCATTGCCGTGGTAACAGTCCAGGGTTTTGCAACTGGCGCAGGTATCATTATCGATCGGTCGAAGTTCTATGGGGGCCAGTTGTGAGTAGAAACCGACGGTGCGGCCGACCGGACAAAAATACCGGCAGAAGGCCTTGCGCTGGAACAGGGCGAGTGAGGCGGTGGCGAGCACGACCATCAATAAGGAAACCGCCGCGGTCGCGTATGGACTGGTGGTGATGCCTACGCCCAGTTCCAGCCAGGTTAGTGCGATAAACATGAGCAATGCTGGCCAGACGTTCGCCAGCCATTTAGGCACTTTCAGGTTCAGGCTGTTATTGGGTTCACTTCTCTTCCACAGTCTACGGCGAACCAGCCACTGTGCGAGTGCATCCCAGGGGCAGACAGCGCACCAGGCTGAGCCGAGAATAAAAACCGAGAATACCAGCCCGGACCACCAGAGGTTCCAGGTCAGTATGGTGGCGATATTCCGTTCCGGAATCTGTGTGCCAGATAAACCGGCGATGATGATCAACAGAAAAAAACCGACCATGACAAATTTTAGCGAGAGCAGAACCCATCGGCTGCTGAGCATGAGGCGAACACTGTCACCGATGAACGGAATATTGACCAGGCTTAAAACCGAGGTGCGGATACGCGCCGGGGCAGGTGATAGCAGAATCCATATGATAGTCATCGTCATAAAACCGATGATGATCAAGCCCCAGTAATCCGGCAGCCCTGGATGTGTCATGGTCATGACAGGTTACCTGTTTGCTCTGGTTTCTTCGTGTGCATTACGAAGTCGAGAATGCAGTAGACGTTTACGCTGGACGAGGTTTACTCCGACCAGGATAAACACGATGGCTGCAACTGCAATACCTATCGGACCGATGGCTGCGGGTGGGCCGATACGCAGTGGGAAGTCGATAATATAGGGCTCGTTACCATCGGTGAATTCAGCCGTGATGATGTAATCACCGTCCTGGCTGAACTCGAAACCCTGACGGAAGACATTGTCATCCGGTAACTGTGTGCCGAGATTTTCTGATCGACTGCTGCCAAAGAAAACATCATCTTTCACGGTGAAGGTGACTTCACCGTTATAGGCATCACCGCTATCGATACGTGTAGCATAGATATTAACCCGGCCACGTTCACCGGCTTTGGGGAAGGCAGGAAAGACCATGTAAGTAACAAAATAATTACCGATCTGGGTTTCCACCTGCATACTGGGTGGCGTGTTCGAGTCTTCGTTCAAACTGTAAGCCGGACGACCCAGCACATGATGTGCCTGAGCTGGCGTGGTTGTGAGTATAAAGAGCAGGCAAAGGA
>DROB01000365.1 GCA_011321985.1 Gammaproteobacteria bacterium
CACCTGTTTTAGTGATTCGAGAATCAGTTGCTCGGAATGCGAATCCAGTGATGAGGTCGCCTCGTCAAAGACCAGGATGCGTGGATTTTTCAAGATAACACGTGCGATCGCGATGCGCTGTTTCTCGCCACCGGACAGTTTCAGGCCACGCTCACCGACGACCGTATCGTAACCATCGGGCAGACTGGTTATGAAGTCATGGATATTGGCATGGATGGCCGCCTGCTGTATTTCTTCGTCACTGGCATCCAGTCGCGCATAACGGATATTGTGCTCGATGCTATGATTAAACAGCACCGTATCCTGCGGCACGATGCCGATGTTATCGCGCAAGCTGCTCTGGGTAACCGTTTTGATATCCTGTCCATCGATAGAGATGGTACCGGAATCCACATCGTAGAAACGGAACAGCAAGCGTGCCAGTGTGGATTTGCCGGCACCTGACGGGCCGACCACCGCAACCTTGTGCCCGTGAGGAATATCGAAACTGATCCGGTCGAGAATCTTTCTGTCTTTATTGTAATCGAAACTGATCTCATCAAAGCGGATGACGGCCTCCGTCACTTTTAGATCCTTTGCCTCTTCGATATCTTTTATTTCGCGTTCGGTGTCGAGCAACTTGAGCATCATATCCATATCCGCCAGTGCGTATTTTAATGCGCGATAGATGATGCCGAGAAAATTTAACGGAATAAATAACTGCAACATCATGGTATTGACCAGCACCAGATCACCCAGTGTCATATTGCCATCGACCACGCCCTGTGCAGCAAAGATCATCATCAATGTGACACCGACAGCGATGACCGCACCCTGACCAAAATTCAGCAACGACATCGAGGTCTGGCTCTTTACCGCTGCACCTTCCCACTTGTCCAGAGTATCATCGTATTGTTTCAGTTCGTAGTTTTCGTTATTAAAATATTTGACCGTCTCGTAATTGAGCATGCCATCGACCGCATAGCTGTTCGCTTTCGATTCCTGTGTGTTCATCTCATGACGGAAATGCATGCGCCAGTTCGTCACCAGCAGGGTGAACGATATGTACAGGATAACGGTGACAAAGGTGATCACCGCAAACCGGGGTTCATATTTACTCAGCAGGATAATGGCGACAAACGTAAATTCTGCCGCAATGGGGAAGATATTAAAGACCAGGTAATTCAATATCGAACTCAGGCTGTTGGTGCCCCGCTCAAGATCACGTGTGATGCCGCCGGTTTTTCTGTCCAGATGATAGGAGAGCGAAAGTGAGAACAGGTGTCTTAATACCCGTGATGAGATACCGCGCATGGCATGGTAGCGTACACGGGAAAAGATGGCATCACGCAATTCATTGAACAGGCTCGCCATCAGTCGTAATACACCATAGCTGATGAGCAACACCAGCGGCAGCACCAGACCGGCACCGACCAGCTGTGTCTGTGTATCCAGACGGTCAACGACTTCTTTCAGTATCAGCGGCATACTGACGATGGCAATCTTGGACAGTATCAGGCAGGTAAGTGCCAGGACGACACGTCCCTTAAAATCCCAGATGTAGGGAAACAGGCGTTTTATATTGTCAAAATCCTTACGGTTACCGTGGGGTTTTGTTGTCGGTCGATGGTCCATTATTTTGAAGTTTTGCGGCAAAGTGGGTTAAAGTTCGGGGCATGATTATATCGAATAAACCACCGGGACTTTCACTCTTATTTTTAATGGCCAGTCTGTGCGTCTCACTGGCTGCCTGCGACAACACAGATGATACCCATACTGACGGGCACCGTGCTCAGCAAGCACTGCACAGCGTCGAAGTCGTGCTGGTTGAAAACAGCACTGTCTCGCTCTCACAGACAGTATCCGGTACACTGGAGGCGGTAACTAAAATTCGCCTGTATAATGAAGAGAGTGCCCATATCACACGGCTACCCTACTACGAAGGCGACCGCGTAAAAAAAGGCACCTTGCTGGTGCAACTCGATGATGCATTACTCAAAACAGACCTCGCCAAAGCCAGTGCCGCCCGGGCACAGGCCAAACTTGATCTGTCTCGCCTTAAAAAGCTGCTGCCCAAAAAGATTGCTACCGAAGAAGATGTCGCCAAAGCGAAAACGCAACTGGACCTGGCCATCGCCGAAGAAAATCGCCAGATCACCCGCCTGCAACGCACCCGGATAAAGGCGCCGATCGATGGCCTGATCATCAAGCGGCTCTATGAACCCGGGGACATGCTGGCACCGCAGTCGCACATACTCAGCATCATCGATCCGACAGCCTTACGTCTCAAGGCCAGTCTTGCTGAACGCTGGTTGCCGCTGGTCAAAAAAGGTCAGGCCGTTACCCTGCACATCGATGCTCTGGGTGATCGTGCGATAACCGCGAAGATAAGCCGTATCCATCCGACCATCGATGCCAGTACCCACAAAGGCATTATCGAGATCCTGCTCGACCCGGTACCGGACGGGGCGACGGTCGGACAATTTGCACGGGCTGAAATCAATCTCAGTGCAACCGGGCGAGACATCCTGCCGGTGCATACTATCCACTATGAACCCGAAGGAGCTTATGTCTATCGCATCATCAATGATGAGAAAGGGGAAACCATTGCAGAAAAAGTCCGCTTTAACCAGGGGCAGCAGTTCGGCGCGGTCACTGAAGTATTATCAGGACTGGAAGTGGGTGACCGCATCGTCAGTCGAGGTTACCTCGGTCTACGCGATAAAAAGAAAGTACACATAGACCGACCGTCGCCCCCGTTACCCGGCGTGACGAAATAAAGATGAAACAACGTTTTCGCACAGGCGGCCTCGCTGCATGGTCGATACACCATCCAGTCGGTATCGCTATGCTGACGCTCACCATTATTATCCTCGGACTCTTCTCCTTCGATAAGCTCGGCATCAATCTGCTGCCCCATATCATCGCGCCTGAAGTGCGTATCCGCATCTCCGACCCCGGTGTACCGGCCAGCATCATGGAAGATCAGGTGACCCGGCAACTGGAAGAACAACTGGCCATCACCGAAGATGCTATCGCCATCGACTCACAGACCAGCGAAGGACGCAGTGCCGTGGGGCTCAGTTTTCCTTATGGCATAGACATCAACAATGCCCTTCGCGATGCCAGTATCCGCCTCGATAGAGCGAAACGTTTTTTGCCTGCCAATGATGAAGCCCCGGTCATATACAAACGTGATCCGACCCAGATCCCGATAATAGAACTGATCGTCAGCTCGAAAAAAATGAATTCTGTCGAACTGCGCAGCTGGGCTGATTATGTGTTTTCCAGATGGTTCCTGAACCTGCCCGGCGTTGCCGCTGTCGAAGTCGGCGGTGGCCTGCAACGTGAGATACTGATCATCCCGGATCAGGAGAGACTGGCGAGTGTCGGCCTCTCCCTGCAGGCACTCGCACGACAGGTACAGCAGCAGAATATCGATTCGCCCGGTGGCCGCATGGTCGCCACCCGCCAGGAGATAACCACCCGCTCTGCAGGCCGCTTCCGTTCACTGGAAGAATTAAAGCAGTTGCCTTTAAAGACAGACAGCGCGGTTGAAGCTGACGAAAACAGCTCAGCACACATCCACCTCAACGATGTCGCGCAGGTCGTCGATAAATACAAGGATGAACGATTGCGCATTCGTCTGAACAAGGTTCCCGGGGTCAAACTTTCCATTCAGAAGCAACCCCAGGCCAACACGGTAGCAGTGGTCGATGAGGTAAGGCATCGTCTGCAGAACCTGCGCGCCCAACATGTTATTCCAGATGACATCGAGCTGACTATCGTCGAAGACCAGTCCATATTTATACGCCATTCCATCAATAATGCATCACTTGCAGCGGGCAGCGGTGCCCTGCTCGCCATGCTGGTCATCTATCTGTTTCTCGGTAGCCTGCAACGCACACTCATCATCGGCAGTGCGATTCCTATCGGCATCATGGTGACCTTTATCATCATGGAGACCATGGGGCTCACGCTGAACATCATGACCCTGGGTGGCCTGGCGCTGGGTATGGGTCTGTTGATCGACAGCACCATCGTAATGTTGGAGAACATCACCCGTCATCAGGCTGAAGGCGAAACCAGCCAGCAGGATGCCATCGATGCCGCCATCGAGGTCAACAGCCCCATCGTGGCTTCCACCAGCACCAATCTGGGTGCCCTGCTGCCTTTCCTGTTTATCGGGGGCATGGCGGGCATGTTGTTCCAGGAGCTCATCATCACCATCACCTCTGCCATGTTAGCGTCATTAATGGTCGCCATTACACTGGTGCCGGCACTGGGTTCAAGGGTTAGCTACAAACAGAACAAAAATAATATAATCAATAGATTACTTAATATTATTAAAGTATTTTATAATAATAATGCTGAGTCTTTTTTAAAACATCCACTGCTTACCCTGCTGATCTTTTGCCTGTTACTGGCGCTTGCCGGTTATCAACTGGTTAATACGACACGTATCGGCCTGCCGCGTGTCGATGAAGGAAAAATAATCCTGTCCATTACCGGTGACCCCGGCATGCAGCTGGACGAGATGGACAATGCGGTTGATAAGATCGAAGACCTGCTGCTGGCGCAGGACGAGGTGGTCAGCCTGTTCACTACCGCCGGTGGCTTTGTCTTTGGTCGCAGCGAATATGAAAACAGCAATCACAGTTCGATCAAGATACAACTGAGTGCTTCAGACCAGCGAGCAATAGACAGTGACCGGTGGGCGAAGCGAATAAAGAAAAATATTGAGGCATTACACCTGACCGGCTTCAGGGTAAACCTCCGCGTCGCGGGGGTTCGTGGATTGCATCTGACACGCGGCAGTGACGATGTCAGCATCCACATCCGGGGAGAGAACCTCGACGTATTAAGAAAACTGGGCGATCAGGCCACCAGCCTGTTAGAGACGGTAACCGGTTTGCGTAACCTCACGCATTCTTATGAAGAGGTCAAAGAAGAACTCAATATACGCATCGACCGTCAACGCGCGGCAGGCCTCGGTGTCGATGCCTCGGTGGTTGGTGAAGCACTCAAGATCGCGCTCGATGGAAAGATCATCAGCAATTATATCGAAGGTGACAAAGACTTCGATATCCGCATACGACTGCCACATATAGACAGCTTCAATCCGAACGTTTTACAGAACCTGATGGTTGACTACAGAAATAACAATGCCATCCGCCTGGGCGATATCGCTTATGTCACACGCGTGCCGACAGCCAGCCGCATCATCCGCAGCCACCAGCAACGTATCGTCGAGATATCAGCATCCTATGATGCAGATGCCGATCAGACAAAGGTGCTCGATGAGGTCATGAACAGACTGGCAAACCTGTCCCTGCCTGAAGGCTACGTCCTCTATGATAATGAGACCAATAAAACCCTTGAAGAAAGCCAGCAAACCGGGCTGACGGTCCTGTTCCTCGCCATCTTCCTGGTGTTTGTGGTGATGGCTGTGCAGTACGAATCACTGACCAACCCGCTGATCATCCTGTTGACCATTCCCTTCTCCGCCATCGGAGTCGCATTCGGTTTATATCTGAACAGTGAGATGAGCCTGTCCATGCCGGTGTGGTTAGGCCTGATCATGTTGACGGGTATCGTGGTCAATAATGCCATCGTACTGGTCGAACAGATCGAGATAGAAAGGGGAAAAACCGGCACTCTCATCGCATCGATAAAAAGAGCCACAGCATTACGTCTGCGCCCTATCCTGATGACGACGCTGACCACGGTGTTCGGCATGATGCCACTCGCGATCGGACTGGGCGAAGGCTCGGAGATGCTGCAACCACTGGCATTCGTAATCGTCTGGGGGCTCAGCTTTTCTTTATTTGTCAGCCTGATACTGGTACCCGGGCTTTACGCTTTATTCCATAACAACAAAAATTTTGCGTAAAAAAAACGACACCTGCTTTGCTAGCAGGTATCGCCGATCGGATAGTCGATCAGTATTATCTATACCCGTTTCTTTTTAGAAACGTGTACCAACACCGACACCAAATACCCATGGGTTTACATCAAAATTAACGGTAGCTGCCTTGGCACCATTAACTTTTACTGTGGCATCCGTATCCATGTCTATATATTTGGCATCCAGACTGACATACCAGTCTTCATTTATATCGATATCGACACCCGCCTGTGCAACCAGACCAAACGCATCATCGACACTCAGAGATGTCTTTCCACCCAGACCTGCATCCAGTTCATTCGTCGTACTCTCACTGAAGAAGAACGTATAGTTAAGGCCAGCACCGACATACGGGCGGATATTATTGCCCGGCATAAAGTGCCATAACGCGATTACTGAAGGAGGTAACACCGTTACATCACCCACATTTTTAACTGGCAAACCACTGGCACCTTTTATGTCATGTTCCGATGTCGTATCCAGCATCAGTTCAACACCGAAATTATTGGTTACCATGTAAGTGATATCGACACCCAATGAATAAGCATCATCGACATCGACACCACCAAGACCCGCCGATCCTCCACCGGGTGCTTTGAGATCGTTATTATTAACATTGGGCGAAACATTGAGTATACGTGCATTGATCAGGGTGTCACCCTTCTCGATCGCCATCAATGGTGAGCTTGCCAGCAATGCGGTTAAAACCGCCGTTGTCATTATCAGTTTTTTATTTTTCATCTAGTCATACTCCAGTTAATATATTTCGTTGCGGGAATGCTACCAATGTCACCCGTTAAGAAGTTGACACTGGTCAAGAACTGTTGTCGCCTATCTATAAAGAGATAGACCGGAGCATTGTTTTCAGGCTTGTGTGAATAGACAGAAAGTCAGAAAAATAAAAGACAGGTTAAATTCGTGCTAAAATAAAGACATCCAGATTTTAAACTAACATGGCAGGAGAGTCCTATGTCTCAAGCTCAATTCAACTCCCAATTAACCGATCAGATAAAAGTTTCAGATGAAGCCGTTAAGCAACTGCTGGCCCTGACTGAGAGTGAAGACGGAGTCAACGGTGTAAGAATCTTTGTTTCTGGCGGGGGTTGTGGTGGTATGTCATACGGCATGACCTTCGTCGATCAACCCACCGAGTTTGATGCGACACTCGAAAAAGATGGCCTTAAGGTTCACGTTGACGCGGTTGCACTGGGATTTCTTGAAGGTGTAGAGATCGACTACCAGACCGAAGGAGCCAATGCCAGCTTCGTTTTTAAAAACGTCTTTGCCAATACCAGCAGTGGCGGCTCATGCGGTGGTTGTGGCGGAGCCAGTGGTGGTGGCTGCGGTTAATCGATACAGCAACATCACGATCAACCCGGAGGGTGAGCCATGGTTTCTGTGGCTCACCCTTTTTTAAGCACCGACAGTAAGCCATGCGATTATTACTTATCTCGCACCACAACAGCTATCGCATCGCTCCCTATATAAAAGCAGCCAAGAGTCGCGGACTCGAAGTTACTATCGCTTCGCAGGGAAAACATTCGCTGGTCAGCGAAGTCGCCGATGGTCTGCATATCGATTTCGATGATACCGAATCTGCACTGGCAGAGATATTCAGAGAAAATGATAAAAGGGCCTTTGCCGGAATACTCGGTAGTGATGACCAGACCGTTGAGCTGGCTGCCTGTGCAGCGGCAGCATTAAACCTTGCTCACAACACCCCGGAGGCCGCAAAGTATTCACACCGAAAAGACCTGGCACGCGCGCAACTCGCCCTGGCGGGAAACCCGGTACCCATCCATTGTCTGCTTGATCTGGGTAAACCTCTGGAAAAACAGATCGCAGGATTGCCGTGGCCCTGTGTATTAAAACCCCTGAACATGTCGGCGAGTCGCGGTGTGATCCGTGTCGATAACGAAGCCGAATTCTTTACCGCCTGTGAGCGTTTGCGCCCCATTGTCGCAACAGCAGAAAACCCATTTGAGCAATCCCATCTCCTGATCGAAGATTATATCGATGGTATCGAGATCGCTTACGAAGGATTTTTACGTGAAGGAAAGCTCAACACCCTCACTGTTTTCGATAAACCTGATCCACTTGTGGGCCCCTACTTTGAAGAGACAATCTATGTCACACCTTCAATATTAAGTCAGCAGGTACAGCTGAATATAAAACAGGTCATCCAGGATGCCTGTGATACTTATGGCCTGACAACGGGAGCTATACACGCCGAATGTCGCATCGACAAAGAGAATAAAGTCTGGATTCTTGAGATAGCCTCACGCACCATCGGTGGCGATTGTGCACGTATGCTTGATAACGAATCTTTCAGCATCGAAGAACTGGCCATATCCCTGGCCATAAACCAGCCCATCACAGTCACCATGTCAGAACAGGCACGTGGCGTGATGATGATCCCGATCAGAAAAAAAGGTCTGCTCAAACGTGTCGAGGGGCTGCTTGCTGCCAAGAAGACTGAGCACATCGACAAGATAGATATCATCATCCGTGAAGGGCATGAACTCGTGCCCCTGCCAGAAGGCAACCAGTATCTGGGGTATATCTTTGCCCACGCCAAAACACCGGCACAGGTCACAGCCGCAATCCGCGAAGCCTATGCCTGCCTCAGCTTCATCACAGCACCTGTGTTTAAAATTATCAAAGAAGATTAGAAGCCTAATCCAAAAACCGCTATCGCCATAAGTGGACATTTGAAAAACATTTTTTTGCCGCGAAGGACGCGAAAAGCGCGAAGAAAAGCTTTTATTTTTTGTAGGTCGGGCAGCCCGACAGTGCATATTCGCTACTCTGATGCATCGTGGGCAATGTCTACCCTACAAAAACTTAAAAACAAAAGCTTGTTCACCACAGAGGACACAGAGTTTTCTTTTATTACTGCGCCTGCGGCGCAGCAACAATAAATAGTTTTTCTCTGTGCCCTCTGTGTCTCTGTGGTGAAATTGTTTTTAAAGGGTCAATGCGGACGTCGGATTACGCTTCGCTAACCCGACCCACAAAAGAAAAAAAACTAAAAAGGTTTTTATTTGCGCTTTTTTCGCGTTCTTCGCGGCAAAATGACCTTTAATGTTTGAAGGCCCGCCAAATATTTTTTTACTTTATTTTTTACCGCCGCCACCGCCAGCCTGGAATCCGGCTGGTGCCTGGCCGTAATCGCCTTCTTCGAAGAAAAAACCGGTCATATGTTTTTCGATCAGTTCGATATTTTTCGGATCAGCGGTGTTTAATCCATTTTCATTGATGATGGTAGTCAGTCTTTCCAGCCATTGCTTCCAGCCTTCTTTTGAAACATTTTCAAATATACGTTGACCTAGATCACCCGGATGCGGCGGTGCATCCATCGCTTCAGCCTCGACTTTTAAAACCACACATTGGACCGTATTTGCCATCTTTAACCTCTAACTATTTTCTTCGAATTTTTTCAACAGGATGCCATCATCACCACAGCAACTGGCAGCACATTGTTTTATCTGGTGTAATTCTTCGGCTGTACTGTTGAGATAAACCTCAACCGGCCTGTTCTCTGTCGCACAGTCACACCCCTTGTCATTATACACATAAACATTGTTTAACCCTGCACGTTTTGCCTGTTCTTCCGCGTCAAATAGCATGTATTCCGGGGTCGCGGGTACATCGCTGAGTTTATATGCCGGGAAAAACCGGGTGATATGCCAGGGACTATCGACACCCAGGTTATCGCGGATCCAGCAGGCGATCTCATGATGCTCTTCCGGATCATCATTTTTACCCGGGATGATATTGGTGCGGGTTTCGACGTGAATGCCTAAATCATGCGCTTTTTTTATGGAATCCAGTATCTGTTGGACTGTCGATGTACGGCAGATATCTTTATAAAAATCATCGTGCATACTCTTGATATCAGAGCACAGGACATCGATCTTTCCCACGATTAATTCGAGAGCTTCATCGGTAACAAAGCTGTTTGATACATAGACGGTATACAGACCGGCTTCATGAGCCAGTTCGCAGACATCCAGCACATATTCCAGCCACACAGCCGGTTCCGAGTAAGTGAAAGCGATACCCTGCACTCCAGCACGTAAAGCCGAATCGACTAATTTTTGTGGGGGTACCCAGACTTCGCTTGACTGCCCTTTTGCCAGATCATCCAGTGCTTCAACACCCCATGAGATATCCAGATTATGACAACCGCCACAACGAAAACTGCAGCCGAAACTACCAACTGACATCACTTTGGTGCCGGGGCGAAAATGTTTCACCGGTTTTTCTTCGATGAAATCGATATCGATCGATGACAGGATGCCGTACGACAGGTTATATAATGTCCCATTTCGGTTTACGTGTGCCTGGCAGAAACCACGCTGACCATGACCGATCTTGCACCGCCACAGACAAAGATTACAGCGTGTCGTGCCATTCTCCAGTTTTTCCTGCAGACGTGTTTCGACGAGCTGATACTGTTCTGACATGTATGGACACCTGAAATGAGTTAATCGCGTATTTTATCAGTGAATGTGGTAATTAATACACCCTCCTTAAAGGGGATATAGAGCCGGCCTTCGTGGATTTCTGTCGATTCGAGAGGGGCATTATTATCATAATCCAGTGCTTCTTCCAGTTGATACGTGTGATCACCAATCTTGCAGTAGTAGGGGCAGGCAAACACACGGGTTGCACACATGAAGTCATAGGCCTGCCGCGCTGACCACTGTCGGTCGACAGTAAAGTCCTGCTGTTTTAGATAGGGGTAGTAACTGGCAAGCCTGGAATCCTGCTTATGCAGCTTTATCTCACCTGAGGCACAGTCAGTCAATAAATCCGGTATCAGCCCTGCGCCCGACTGTGCTAATTGAGCGATGATCTCAGTGTAACTGGCTCCCTCGTCCAGGTAACATCTTTTCTGTCGCCAGATATCACCCGCGTCAAAATCATAGCTGACCTGATGCCAGCTCACACCCATATCAGCCGCCTCTTTCATCTGCCAGAAAACGGGTTCAGGGCCTCGGTAGCCCGGCAGTAATGAGGGATGCAGGTTAAAACAGCCATACCGGGCCAGTTTTATTATCTGCTCCGGTAGTCGTTTGCTGTAGCAGGACATCAAAATTATATCAAATGCACTGTTCTGGCATTGTTCAAAGATACTGCGCAATGATTCAGATAGATCGATGATAGCGATGCCTAGTTGGTTGGCTGCCAATGACAACGATTCATTTTCCAGCGCGATGACTTTATTGTTTAACACGACAGGATTTAAAACCCCCACCGCTGTTATAGAATGCTCTGACGACAGGAGTTTTCTAAACGGGATTAATGACAATGCTCCTGAAGAACCGATATATAAGATATTCATAACGCTAATGACAGGCTAAACCTGCAATGTGTGGCATCGCGGAATAAATTCCACTCCTACGGGAGGGGTACTCCTGTAGGAGCGGTTTGCAAACCGCGATTGCCTGCAGAGAAAATAAACGGTTAGAGTAAGAATATATTACCCTGAGCACTAACAGCAAGCCTGTGCATTCATAGTACAATTGTCTCAACACACGTCATTCGCCTAGCTGCCACGCCTGGCTAAACCTGCAATGCGTGGCATCGCGGAATAAATTCCGCTCCTACGAGAGGGGTACACCTGCAGGAACGATTTGCAAACCGCGATGGCCTGTATAAAAATAAACGGTCAGGGATGACCTGACTATAATTAAAGGGTAATCACCTGGTCAGGCATATTACCTGACAATGCGCCATAGAGATTCGGGAAACACCCTATCGTCGCACCTTCCACTAATTTACCATCGATCTCACGTTCGTAAGCACACTGGTCACAGGCCATCAGTAACATGCCTTTCTCGGCAGCAACTTTTGCCAGCCGTTCACCGATGGGATTACCTTCCTGTAATACGTAAGCATTGTCTTCGAAAAAAAACATGCCGACTACTTCGACACCATGTGCGTCGTCTTCGAGTTGCGGCAGGATCATCTTGCCGAGTTTGTATGAAACGGAATGGCCCTGTGTGGAAAATATATATGCGACTTTCATTTTTATACCTTTTGATTGAGTAAATTTATGACCTTTCTTCGATCGTGTCCTGCTGTGGATAGAGGGTTCTGGCATCCATCCTCAGGATGTATTCTGTATTCGCATCGATATCAAACAACATGGTTATCACCTGGCGAAAACCGGCAGGCGAACCCATGGCCGCTATCATGCAAGCACAGAAAACAGGTACGGTGATCGCGCCACTCAATGTGACGTATCGTGGAGAAAGACCGGATTGTTGGGAAGTTTGACGTACTTCGATATCACGTAGACGACAAGACATTTTTCTCTCCTGTTCGATCAGGCACTTCAGGATTAAAGCGAATATATGATATCACTGCTGTCCCGCTAACTATTGAAGGAATGAAATCCAGTAAATGACTGAGACCGTATGGCTGGTTTTTGCTCCTGCAAAACCTGCACTTCCACCATCCATGGTAGTCGGACGCGGCATCCGAGCGCACATGGATGTGTTTACAGCGTGTCTCAGTCATTTACTGGATCTCATATCTCGGGTTATATACCCATATTACATAGGCCGGTAATGTTGGCCTTTTCATGTGACGACATAGAAAGTTAACGGGACAGCAGTGATATGATATATAAATTTTGAGGAGTTTATCCATAGATTTTTTGCACAAAAAAACCAGCGAAGGGTAGCTGGTTTTTTTGTCAGTGATAACGTTGGGTCATGTTGAACAGACCTGACAGTTAGCGATACCCTGGAAATGATTACAGATTTATTACTTCCAGACCAAGGTCACCGACTTCTTCATGGGTGGCTGCACTGGTAATAACAGCGATACTCGCCTCACCGTTTTTAAGATAATTCTGTGTTACTCGCTTTAAGTCATCCAGACTGACCTCGAGTACACGTTGACGAAACAGCTGTAACTTCTCACGTGTCCTGCCATGCAGTGTATTATGGAATGCCGCTTTTGCCTCACCTGCAGGTGAACCGGGTTTGTCCATGCCACCGACAACACCGAGTATCGCCTCTTCCAATTGACGATCCTCGTGTTTGCTGTCGAGCACCCAGTCTATGGCTTTATCAAAATCATCCAGTGTCTCACTCAGACGCGGATCACGGTAGGAGTAAAACTTGAAGGCTGCAATATTGGTGTCCTGCGTAGCACCACCACCATAGGCACCACCTTGCTCACGGATAGCCGTGTGCAGATAACCGTTTCTCATGAACCCGCCCAGAACTGAAAGCGCCGCCGCATCAGCATGTTCCATAGTCACTGTCGGATAGGCTTTGGCACAGAAATTCACCTGCGTATTAGCGACCCACATCTGCTTCGTCTGTCGTTTCACCCCTGGCAGAATAAATGGCACGCTATCGGTAGAATTGTTCTGTTGCCAGACATTCTCAAACTCAGTGACACAGTCATCGACTCTATCAGCTTCCAGAGTCAACATATAAGACCTGGCCGAAGCTCTGATCTTTTCGTGGATAGATGCAAACAGTTGAAGTGTCTGTTTTATAGCAGCGTTGCTACCCGGACCATCATCGTGAGAATCATCCAGTACCTTGAGCGATCGAATACCCGCAAGGCCACCGAACTGATGGCTCAATAAAGCCACCGGACATAGACCACTGGCAGCCGCTGTCATGGCCAGGGTATGACCACTACCTGTGACACTGCGCTCACGGCGTGTACGCATCTGGGTGATAAGCTCAACGACACGATCTCCTTCATCAAAGCGCACATTATCTAATGTTTCGAGCATCAGCTCCGCCAGTTTTTTGTTATTCCGACCCAGTGCTTTACCTGAAAACAGATAATAGGCCCGGGTCTTCTGTTCATCATCGGTGTGCGCACGGATACTGTGCGAAGCATGGATACCACCGCTGACACCCGATTGCCATTCCTGCATCTGTAAATAATCTTTATCACCGCAACCCAGTTCTGTGAGACAAGATGAATAGTATGGCAAGACACTCAACTCTTCATCCGAGAGCGCAGGTAATTCGCAGATTATTTCATGGTATACCAGACCATTTGTTCCCTGTTTGAAGATACTTGAATCGATACCGGCTATTTTTTGTTTTGTCGCCTCTGGAATTTTTATCTCAGCCGGAACATCGTCCAGACCGACTTTTGGCAGCAACCCGGGATCATCTTCCTGCATCTGCCGAGCGGCCAGTATTTTTGCCCTTTTAACCACTGTTTCTTTCTCATCATCGCTCAAGGCTGACTTTATCGCAGCCAGGTGAGCTTTTTCCGCCTGTTCCTTTCTCTGACTTAAATTTTCATCAGGTCTAAGCGTCAGACGTACACGGTGTTGATTATCGAGCAACAGATCACGTACCAGATTTTTAATGAATTCCGGGTCTTTGATATCCTCTCGTAATGATTCGATCACCGGATCAAGATTGAGTTGGGATGCTGGATCACTGCGGTGTATGGCTGAAGTTAAACCGTTAAGTATCAGTTGCAAACCAAACGGATAACTATCCCCGCCCACTTCGCGTTGACTTAACTCTAACTGATGCAGTACTGCTTCCAGTTTTTCATCTGGCACACCATTTTTAGCAACATCATTTAAAACATCCAGAACCAGTTTTTCAAATGCTTTAGCATTTTCAACTTCACTGCCTTCTATCCCACATAAGAAACACATCTCATAATTGGAGTCTTCAAGACCACAGAGTGGTGATGGTGCCGCACCGAGATCTGTTTTTTCCAGGGCCTGACGCAATGGTGAGGAACTATTATCAAACAGGACCTGTGATAACAGGTTAGCTCTCATCATTTCATCGAGTGATGTACACGGCCCCAATAACCAGCTCAGGACATGGTGGGTCTTCCCCTCTGTTGTTTCTCCACCCACCGCATCATAGGCGTATGCTTCTTCTACGACCACAGGAGCCAGATAACGTTTCTCTGGTCTGACAGCGATTTTTACATCCAGTTTTTCAAAAGCATTCAATGCCTGTTCTTCAAACTTCTGTTGATGTTCAAAGACAGGGATATCACCAAATGTCATAAAGACAGCATTGCTGGGATGATAGTGCGTCTTATGAAAATCCTTTAATTGCTGATAAGTCAGATCGGGAATATCCTGTGGTTCTCCCCCACTGTTATAGTGATAAGTCGAAGTCGGATAGAGATATTTGCTCACTTCCTGCCAGAGCACACTGACCGGTGAACTCATCGCTCCCTTCATCTCATTGAATACGACACCCTTGTATTCGAGTTCACTGTCGGTGTTATCTGCTTCTTTAAATTCTATGCGATGTCCTTCCTGCAAAAAATCCAGTTCATCGAGACGGGTAAAAAATACTGCGTCGAGATAGACATCCAGCAGGTTATTAAAATCTTTCTTGTTCTGACTGGCAAAGGGATAAGCTGTCCAGTCACTACTGGTAAAAGCATTCATGAAGGTATTCAGTGAACGGCGGATCATCATAAAAAAGGGATCCCGAACAGGATACTTCCTGCTGCCACACAATGCAGTATGTTCGAGGATATGTGCGACACCGGTAGAGTCCATCGGCACCGTACGAAAACCGACGAGGAATACATTCTCTGCGTTCTCAGCTTCCATATGATAATGCAGAGCACCTGTTTTTATATGCCGAAATTCCTGTAGTGTTACATTTAATGAATCGATATACTCACTACGTATCCATTCAAATGCGGGATGAAACTTTGGAGAGCTCCCGGATATCGAAGATGCGGTTTTCTCATCCGAAGATGTAGCTGAAGACATGACTGATGACATATGTTTTTATACTCTCTCTGATTTATGATTTGCCGCTTGATCCGATCGGGGCAATATTGTTTATCTTTTGACTAATTTGAAGACTGATTCCGTCAATGCCGTCAGGCCCCTGTTTTTTAATCCGGTCTCTTCATCGATGACATTTTTTGAAAGCAGTTTGTCGATGGTGAAATTTTCAGAATACAGATCAAGAACTTCTTCGTCCGTCACTGAAAACGGGGGCCCATCCATCTCGGCAGGATCAAAGTTCAGGGTTACCAGCAAAGTGCGTGTGCCCGGTTTCTGTAAGGCATCGATCTTATTCACATAATCCTGTCGCATCCCGGGTGGTAATGCCACCAGTGATGCCCTGTCAAATATGTCAGTGACATCATCCAGCGTTTCAGGCTCCAGACCAAAAAAATCACCCTGTAGTATCTCGATAAGGGCTACCTGCTCATCGTTCTGATACAGACCATACTCACCTTTTTCGGCATGTTTGTAACTCAGCGCATTCTCTTCAAAAAAACTTTTTACCGCTCGATCACTGCATTCTACACCGAACACCTGATAACCATTCTGTGCCAGCCAGAGTAAATCTTTGCTCTTGCCACAAAGGGGAACAAACACCTTGAGATCTTTGCGCCGTTCCAGCGGCGGTCCTTTTTCCCCGTAAAAGTAGGCGGCATACGGATTTATGTGATCCTGATGAAAACCTGTCCTGCCGCTATTCCAGCGTTCCAACCAGAAATCGATGTCCATAATATTACGCCTGCAATCTCGTTAGCTATCACCCGGCTTCCAGACACCAAACGCATCTTCAGCTGGTTTCATGTCCTGTTCGACCTGCTCCACTACCTGCCCCATGAAGTGGCTGAAATCGCCTATCATGGCTTTTTTATCCAGACCCGGTTGGTCCTGCTGTGCCAGTACATAACCTGTAATAGCTGTCAGATACTGCATGAAATACAGATCATTATCCGCCGCCGGATCATTTTTTGTTACTACTGCTTTTACGCCTGCGATCATCTCAGACGATAGTTGAATACCACCACTCATCGTTGTTTTTTCCTGAATTATTCATTTGTTCATCAATGGTGGTAGTCTATGCTATTTCAAGCTTAGCGAACAGAAAAAGCATGTATAAAATCTGCGTATATGTCCCTGAAAATGCTGTGGAAACCGTAAAAAAAGCCCTGTTTGATGCCGGTGCAGGCCGAATCGGCAATTATGATTGCTGTTGCTGGCAGACCGCAGGAACCGGTCAGTTCCGGCCTCTGCAAGGTAGCCAGCCTGCCGTTGGTCGCTTGAATGAAATCGAACATGTTGAGGAGATCAAGATCGAGCTTGTCTGTGCTGATGAGGTAGTCGAGTCAGCGGTTCGGGCGATGAGGCAGGCCCATCCCTATGAGGAGCCGGCATTTGATGTCTGGCAGTTGGCAGACTTTTGATTTCTTTTTCTTTCTTTTTTTAATATTTACTTCTTCTTTTGTTTAGGCTTTGCGGTATTCGCCCCGCAGTCGAGTGACTTTTCTGTCTACAGCAACAGAAAAGTAACCAAAAGAATGCCGCCACGTCAGCTGCGCCCCTGTAAAAGGCACAGGGGTGCCCATTGAAGCACGGGTTTATCATGCTGTGAAATAACTCGCAGAAGGCGCTCAGACAGATTTCACAGACCGCCCATGATAAACCCGTGCTTCAATGGCTTGCTGAGGTGGGGGGGGGTAAGTCAAAAGAAAAAAATAAAAAACAAGTTCAAAAACACAAGCAAAGCCAAACCAGGTAACAAAACTTTGCACCATAACCAGTAGAATGAAACCCTCTGCCACACTAAAACCCCGCTTTTGACTTAGCCTTTGACCTTAACCCACCTCAGGCAAGCCATTTATACGGCAGGGGGATCATGAGCCGTCTGTGAAATCTGTCTGAGTGCCTTCTGCGAGTTATTTCACAGCATGATCCCCCTGCCGTATAAATGGGAACCCCGCGTCTTTTCGCGGGGCGCCAGCCGTAGTGGCGGCCTTTTCTGGTTACTCTTTTGGGCTGTAGCAAAAGAGTGACTC
>DROB01000366.1 GCA_011321985.1 Gammaproteobacteria bacterium
AATTGCACCAGCCATAACCCATGAAGGTCAGGCAGTTCGCGGTGAGAGAAAAGATATGATAGAGCGGTAGTGCGGTGATGATGGTGCCTTTGTGGTCACCTACGCATTCACGTATCCATTCGGAGGCCTGTAACATATTACCGACCATGTTCTTATTGGTGAGGATAGCGCCTTTGGATACACCGGTCGTGCCGCCGGTATACTGCAGAAAGGCGATATCTTCATGTGTGCAGGGCACGGTCTGAAAACGGTGTTGCGCCCCAAGCTTGAGTGCTTTTTTGAAGTTGACAGCCTTTTTAATGGTGAAGCCCGGTACCATCTTTTTGACGTGTTTGACCACGGTGTTGATGATGAAGCCTTTTACCGGCGATAACATGTCGCCCATTTTGGTGGTGATGACGTGTTCCACCTTGGTCTCATCGAGTACTTCCTGCAGGACATGGGCAAAGTTTTCCACGATGATGATGGCCTTTGCACCGGAGTCATTCAGCTGGTGTTTCAGCTCACGTGTGGTGTACAGGGGGTTGGTATTAACGACGACGAGTCCGGCACGGAGTATGGCAAAGATGGCGATGGGGTTCTGCAGGAGGTTAGGCATCATCACTGCAACACGGTCACCTTTTTCGAGCCCTAGCTCATTTTTCAGGTAGCTGCCTAACTGGGCAGTATAAACATCGACATCGTGGTAGCTGAGGGTTTTGCCAAAATTGGTGTAAGCAGGTAGATCAGCAAATTTAGCGACACTGGAATCAAAGATATTGGCTACGGAAGAATACCTGTTCAGGTCGATCTCTTCGGCTACACCGGCAGGGTAACTTTTTAACCAGGGTTTGCTCATTTCATTTCTCCGTCTCTGAAAACGTGTAATCGTCGTCTGTACATTACCATAGAGTAAGGATAGCGTTGTCAGTTCTTTTTTTCATCCTATTTTTATCATTTCCTTAATTATTTCAAGTGGTAATGAAGCCGATGCCAGTGTTGTAGCAGACGGGTTTATTGCCACCACAGTGAGAGTGAGGGTAAATAAGTGATGGCTAATAACCAGATCAGCATGATGAGCAGGAACGGCAGGGTCGAGCGAAAGAGTGTGAGTACAGGCTGGCTGAATCGCTGGCTGGCGATAAAAAGATTGATACCGATAGGTGGGGTAGAGTAGCCGATTTCAAGATTGGCTAAAAAGATGATACCGAGATGGACCGGATGGATATTGTATCGATCCGCGAGTGGTAGCAACAGGGGGACGACGACGAGTAAAGCGGAAAAAATATCCATCAGTGCGCCGACCAGCAGTAAAAAGATATTCAGCAGGATGAGAAACTGAATTTTTGAATCGATAAACTGTTCTATGAATGCGAGTAGCTGCATGGGCAGTTGGGCATCGATGAGCAGGTTGGTCAGGCCCAGTGCGATGAGCAGGATGATGATGAGGCTACCGAATAATATGCAGGTTTCGAGCAGTATCCCGAATGCCTGGTTCTTTAGTGAGATGCTCCTGTAGATGACGCTCTCGATAAATAATACATAAGCGGCAGTGACTGCGGCGGCTTCGGTCAGGGAGACGAAGCCGCCGAAGATGCCCATGATGATGCCGACTGGCAGGAGCAGGTCCCCGATACAATGTTTCGTGGTGAAGATCGCTTCCTTTAGGATAAAACGGTGTCTCGTCACCTGGCATTTTTTATCCGTGTAGGCACTGTATAAGCTAAGCAGGATGATCAGTAAAAATCCGGGAAGGATGCCAGCCAGGAACATTTCTTCGATGCTGACATTGGCGACGATGCCATAGATGATGATAGCGAGGCTGGGAGGGAACAGCAGGCCCAGTGAACCGGATGTTGTCAGCAGGCCCAGGCTGAAGTTTTTCGGGTAACCTTCGTCTTTTAAAATGGGGTAGAGCAGACCGCCCAGGGCCAGTATGGTTACACCCGAAGCACCGGAAAACATGGTGAAAAAAGCGCAGCTGATGAGGGTGACGATGGCGATACCGCCGGGTAAAAAACCGAAGTTGGCACGGTAGAATGCCACCAGTCTATTGGCGGCACCGCCGTTTGACATGACCACTCCAGCGAGGATGAACAGAGGTAGTGCGACCATATTGGGTGATGCTGCCAGACGGTTCATCTCTATGATGAGGATATCGGGACTTATCTCGGCAGAATAGCTGGCCAGTATCGCGCCTGATGCCAGTGCGGTAAACAAGGGTGCGCCGATCAAGGCGATGACGACGAGCAGGAGTGCGATGAATATCATGAGAGTATGCGCACTGATAGATATCGATTAATGGCCATTTTGACCGGGCCGTAATAATTCGTCTATGATGAAGTGCCAGCCCATCAGGGCGAAACTGAACGGATAGATCAGTGTGAATGGCAGTGTCCAGCGTTCGTTGGCAGGGGCGTATGTCCATTCATCAGAGACAAATGTTGTGGCGTAATAAGCGAGCAGCAGACAGATAATGCTGGCAAATATCTTCAATGGGAACCGGAGTTTTTCTTTTATGGCTGGTGACAATAAAACATTGAGTGCGTCTGTTTTTATATGTGCGTTTCTGGAGGTGGCGAGTACCGCACCCATCATGCCGCTTATTACCAGTAAGTGACGGTTGATGATATCGATCTCGGGATAACCGAAATCAAAGATATTGCGCAGCAGTATCTGAAAGATGGAGAGGGACAGCAGTGCCAGCAGGCTGATTGCTGCCAGCCAGGCCTCTAATGTTTGCAGGTGCTTGTTCGTTCTTTGGAGCAAGACTTAATTTTTATCTGGAAGCTTGTTCGTTGGCGTTATATTTTTACCTGCCTCCCGACGATAGGCTTCCAGGTAGCTTTTTGTTTTGGTGAAAAAGTCCTGGGGGATGTAATTGGTCTTGATGAGATGTGCAGCGGCTTTATCACGGATGGCGATAAACTCATCGAGTTCGGCGGTGTCCCAGTCCCATAAAAATTTGATACCGTTATCGATCAACAGTTGTTTGCTCTTTGTGTTTTCCTGTCTCGTCTGTTCACGGATAATATCGCTGGCGGCGATGCCGGAGTCTCTGAGTAATTTCTGCAGGTCATCAGGTAGCTTGTTAAAAAAAGCACTGCTGACAACTACGGCACCGATGGCATTGGTAACGGAGATATGTGAAGCATAACTGACTTTTGAATACCATTGTAATGCGATGGCACCAAAGGTGGACATGTAGACAGTGTCGATGCTGCCGTGTTTGGCGGAAAGTTGCGGGTAAACATCGATGATAGAGAGTGGTACGGGATTGATGTCGGCAGCTTTGAACAAGGCTTCACCCAGAGGGTCGCCCTGCCATAACCAGATACGACTGTGCCGCATATCTTCGATAGATTCTATTTTATGTTTCGAGAAAAAATGGATGAAACCCACTTCGGGCCAGCCCAGTAATTCGAAACCGCTCTCGCGGAAACCGGTTTCGATCTCTGGCATCAATCTGTTTCTTACATAATCTGATTCGTCCGTATTTTTGAACAGGAAAGGCAGTTCCAGGATGCGTGCAGGTGAATATATACGGCCGATACCGTAACCACTGAAAAGCCCACCATGCAGCTGGCCTTTACGGATCTTTCGCAACACATCGGGTTCGTCACCCATGACACCACCAGGGTACATCTTGAATTTGATTCGGCCATGACTTTTGAGTTCGACATCTTTTACCCAGTCATCCAGCGTCTTCGTCCATTTGGTTCCGGTGGGGATGAGTGTGGCAAACTTTAATGTATAGATTTTTTCTGCCGCCGCAAGCGGGCTGTATAGATTGCCGCTGAATACGATCAGTGCCAGCAGGAGAAGGGCCAGTCGTCTTTGCACCCGGTTTTTATCGTCCTTATCTAAAACCATTTCGATTCCTTGTTGAGTAAAATCCGGGCTTTACGTTTTGCGATATTGTTGAGTAAGGTCAGCTCGGGATACAGGTCTTCGGGTGCATCGATGATGAATGTCAGCCGTTGATGGAAATCTGTCTGATCGAACATCTGCCGTGATAGATACTGCGCCTGCAACAGATCGACCACCAGAAGTTTACCGTCATTGATCTCTCGTGCACGCTCGAAGTGTTTCCTGGACTTCTCAAAATCGCCACCTAACATCGGTGCGCGCGCACCGTAATAGACCCCGAAGTACATATGTGCACCGCCGTAATAGAAGGTATCATCCAGTTCCAGCACCCGTTGCATCATGGCTGTGGGTTTGGCTAGCTGGATCAGACTGGCTGCATCATCTCTGTTGAGGTCGATCCACTTCGCCCAGTTACTGGCAGTCCAGAACAATGCGGCAATAGCGTCTTCATCCAGCTTCTGGAGTTGTTCTTCCAGCTCGTCAGGTGAAAGTTTTCTTATATTTTTTAAGCCCAGCAGCCCGAGCGCGGTGAGGCCATGTTTTAGTCCACGTTGATAAAATTTATCTGCGCGCTCGATATCTTTGTCTTCATTGAAACCATAAGACAGGCCATAATAAGCCTGCGCTGCATAGATATGTAACTGGATGCTTTCCGGATCGAGCTGAAGCATGCCATTGAGCATACCGATATTGGCGGGCATGGAATCTTCGGCAAGTTGCAGATCCGGTTCTTCATTCATCGCTTCGATACCGCCCTGGATCATCGGCATGGACATGCTGACCATCATCTTGTTGGCCGAACAGGCTGAGAGCAGGAAGCAGATATACAGGAGTATCAGGCGGTTCATTTTATGTTTTAGTACCACGGGAGAAGGTCGTACCGATATTGTCTGTTATTGCTGTGCTCGTCAAGATAAAAGCGATAATATTGGCATTGTGTATTGATTTAATAAGTGGTTTTTCTAATAGGTGCTAAAGTATCAATATGAAAAAATACTATGCCATCATGTTTGCAGATGTAGCGGGCAGTACAAAGATGTACGACACGCTGGGTGATGTAGAGGCAGAAAAGCAGATATCCTGGTGTATACAGACGATGTCTGATATCACCCGTCAGCACGGTGGTCACGTTGTTAAAACCATCGGTGATGAGATCATGGCGAGTTTTGTTTCAGCCGATGATGCGGCTGAAGCCGCTATCGAGATGCAGAACAGTATCAGTGGCGACCCGTCGAATGCACTGAAAATCCGTATCGGTCTGCAATATGGCAGTGCTATCGAACGTGATAAAGATCTGTATGGTGATGCCGTTAATGTGGCTGCACGCATGGCGGGTATCGCTAAAGCCCTGCAGATCATCACTACAGAAGACGTGTTTAAGCAGTTGAAGCCCGCTCTGGTGGATAAGACCCGCCTGTTTGATCGCGCTTCTGTTAAAGGTAAAAGTGCTGAGTTGCATATCTACCAGATCAATTGGGAAGAAGAGTCCCAGGTTACCCGGTTCGCCACATCGCTCGATATGAAAAAGATAAACGCGATGAAGCAGGCGATCGTGTTGAAGATACTGGATGAAGAAAAACTGTTATCCGTAGAAGACTTTACGGCGGCAATCTCTATCGGCAGGGATGACAGCTGTGGTATATCACTGGATGCACAGTATGCATCGCGTTCACATGCGACCCTTGATCTGCGTCGCGGTAAATTTATCCTGATCGACCAGAGCACCAATGGCACCTATGTGCAGTTTAACGGGCAGGAGGAGCTGTTTATCCGGCGTGAAGAGATCATGCTTCAGGGTGAGGGTTCGATAAGCCTGGGTGAATCAGTATCAAGCGGTTCACCGACAGTCATGCGTTTTAGTGTTCTGCAGGCGGGTTGACCTGGTTATACCTGTTAATTTTGCTATTGCGTTAACCAGGGGAGAGACAAGGGTGGATGTACCGTATCTGTGACACGCTATGTACACATCCATGTGCGCTCAAATACCGCGTCCATGCGGCATATGGTCACAGATACGGTACATCCACCTATGTCTCGGTCAGGGTACGCACAGCTCAATCCTTCATAATGTGACTATTTAATGTGAACATCAACAAAATTAACGGCACAACCGTAATCCGGGTTAATAAAAAAACCAGTAACCGGCAAAGATAGCAGTAGTTATGCCTGCGAGGTCGGCGAGCAGGGCGCAGGCGAGAGCATGCCTTACTTTTTTGATGCCGACACTGCCAAAATAAACGGCGAGCACATAAAACGTGGTTTCGGTACTGCCCTGCATGATAGCGGAAACGGTTGCGGCGAATGAATCGACCCCCTGTGTGTGCATCGTTTCCAGCATCATGGCGCGTGCACCGCTACCACTCAACGGCTTCATGAAGGCAGTCGGCAAGGCCTGGATAAAGTCGGTATTGACACCGATCAGGGTGAACAGACTGTCGAACAGTGATAGCAGACCATCCAGTACACCGCTACTACGTAATAACCCGATAGCTACCAGCATGGCGAGTAGATAGGGTATCAACTGGATAGCGATATCAAACCCCTCTTTTGCCCCTTCTATGAAGGCATCATAAACATCCACTTTTTTGAACCAGCCAGCAGTTAAAAAAAGCATGATGATAGCGAACAGGATGAAGTTGCCGAGCAGGCTGGAAGTGGCCGACATCTGTTCGGCCGGCAGCGATGATAAGACACTGGCCAGTGTGGCAAGGATGATCGCGAAAACAGTAAAATAGAGTACGATAATTTTATCCAGCAGGTTGATCTTCTGGATGTAGGCGACAGCGAGCAGGCCGGTGAGTGTCGAAGCTGAGGTCGCCATCAATATCGGTAAAAATACAGCCGTCGGGTCAGCCGCACCTTGCTGGGCGCGGTACATGAAAATGGTGACCGGCAATAATGTCAGTGATGAAGTATTGAGTACCAGGAATAATATCTGGGCATTACTGGCGGTACTCTTTTCAGAGTTTAGTGTCTGCAGATCCTGCATGGCTTTCAGTCCCATAGGAGTGGCGGCATTATCCAGTCCCAGGATATTAGCTGCGATATTCATGGTGATGCTGCCATGTGAAGGGTGGTTTCTGGGGACATCG
>DROB01000367.1 GCA_011321985.1 Gammaproteobacteria bacterium
CTGTGGCAACAGCTAACTGGGCACCTTCTGTCGATATAAGTGAGGATGACAAAGCCTTCACCTTACTGGCCGATATACCCGGTGTAGACCCCAAAGATATCGATATATCGATGGAGAAAGGTGTGCTCACTATCAAGGGTGAACGACAGTCTGTTGACACTGAAGAGAATGAAAATTTTCGCCGCGTCGAACGGCAAAGTGGTCAGTTCTATCGTCGATTCACACTGCCGGACAGTGCCGATGCCGACAAGATCGAAGCCAAATCAGAACACGGCGTACTGACGGTAACCATACCGAAACAGGAAGTAGCTGTTTTACGTAAGATCGAAGTGAAGCATTGATAATAGATAAGAGGAGGCTATCGGAACAAAAAGTCTGCCAGGGTAAATCTTTCAGGCTGGTTGAAAACATACGATACGTACGTCTGATTTGACCTCTGTTCGCGGAATAAATTCCGCTCCTACAAGTGATATGAACCTGTAGGAGCGGTTTGCGGACCGCGACGCTGCATTTTAAATCAAAAGACCGTCGTATTAATGGATTATTAAAAACGGATTCTTAAAAGTTGTGTCAACGGAAGCTACAAGCTTTGTCGGACTGCGCCCGGTCTACAAAAAAATAAAAGCTTTTCTTTGCAACCGTTTGTACTCCAGAGGCATTTGTCGCTACACCCGGGTACGCCCTTCGCGGCAAAAATAGCTTCTGACACCTGTTACCCAAATCAATCTGTTTCAGGTTTTTCCTCGATCACTTTTAATTCTACACGACGGTTCCTGGCACGACCATCTTCGGTATCGTTTGTCAGGATCGGAGACGTTTCACCATAACCTTTCGACTCTAACTGCCCAGCCGCCACACCTTGTGTGACCAGGTATTCCCGTACACTGACGGCACGTTTCTCAGAGAGTTTCTGGTTGTATTTTTTTGATCCGACGCTGTCGGTATGTGCCTGAACCTCGACACGTACCTCAGGTAATTCACGCAGGGTCGCCGCTGCCTTATCCAGAACAATTTTTGAATCCGCCGTTATATTTGCTGAATTGTTATCAAAATTAACACCTTCGAGTGATATATCGACGATAGCACACCCTTTTGAATCGACTAACGCACCGGCATCAGTCGCCGGACAGGCATCAACATTATCCAGGATACCGTCTGCATCTGTATCGATGTCGTAAGAGACAACGGTGGGCATCACGACAGGAACGTCTACCGGTGTGGCTTTGATCTCTGGTTCGACAACAGCCTGTCTCGCTCGCTCTTTCGTACCACCAAAATAATAACCCAGCATGATGCCAAGTGATCTGGCATCTTTATCATAAAAATCTGCGGCGAGACGGGCAAATAATCCGGATGACTGCGATCGCCATTGCACACCGACACCTCCCGAGATACCGACACTGTTCTGCTCATCAAAAGGCACTAATGGGGTCGTTGCTTTATTCTGTATCGTCGCCACACCCAGTTTTCCATAGACATTGAACTGGCTTTCCGGTTTGAAGAAATAGTAGCCGATATGTACTGCAGGAATTTTGTAAGATATCTTCTCTGTGCCGGTAATCGATGGATTAACATTGGACAGGCCAGCTTCCCCCAGATCAGCGTAGCTCAGTTCACCAAACCACCGTGGTTTAAAATGCCAGCCGGCAAACAGACTGTAACCCGCATCGGTATCATCTGAAGTACTCCAACCCGAAGCGGTGCCCTCCGGTTTGACATAAGTGACCGGTAATAGACCGGCTCCGATATAAAAACATTGTTTGAAATCAGCTGCACTGTCAGAGTCCAGAGGCTTGTGTCGTCCACAATGATTCATATCCGATCTTGCAGCAGCAGGTGATAGCACTGACATCAGCACTAATAGTCCTGCTACGTTCAGACCAGAGAATACTTTTTTCGAGCGCAGCAATACAGGCAGCAATAACAGCAGGGCTAGCAGCGGGTTCACGCTGCCGACACCACGTACGGCTGTCTCCAGGCCACTGTCTTTCTGCAGGTTATCCAGCGTACCATTGCCATCAAAATCGCCGTTCTCGATCAGATCATCAAAGCCATCATTATCACTGTCGGTATCACGATAATTTGAATCGCCATCGGCATCGGTATCCGGGTTTTCCAGTGCGATACCGGGTGTACCACCCGTTACTTCCGTGTCGACGATATCTGCAAACCCATCCTGATCGATATCGGTCAGATCATCGACGATGCCATCA
>DROB01000368.1 GCA_011321985.1 Gammaproteobacteria bacterium
ATTGACATGGTTTATGATATTGCGAAAATATTTTTTATGATCATTTATAAAACGATAATACAGATTATAGTCGGTGTTATGCTATTAACTCTGTGCACCAACGCACATTTTTAACATGCCATATGAAATTAAAATTGATTTCCATCAAACATGGGCGTGGAAAAAATAAATTATCTTTACGAAACTGACAGGGCCAGAAAAGAGGGCCTTCGCAGGACACATACTCTCCTGCAGGAGCGGTTAGCAAACCACGATTGCCTCACAGGAAATATACCGTCAGAAGAAAACGCCCCTGGTCAAAAAATGACCCGGCATTCTTTTCCCGGCAAAAAATTACAGACCTACTCCCAGACCAAAATGAAAACTGGTACGACTACGTCCACTGTCAAGCGACCACAGATGTACATGTTCACTATTGATGACCGCATACGTATAGGTGCTTTCGCCGACATAGCCTGTCTGGTTATCGGTGACCCTGCCCACTACCGACAGTAGCCTGCCCTGAGCATAGGTAGACGGTTCCAGGTAGCCTGGATATTGAACGATGAAACGGCCCAGTGGTTTACTTTCCAGTAAGGGACGAAAGGAGCTGTCGAGTGGATAAGCCAGAACCTCGATGTGGGTCGAGTCTTTCAGATTTCGGATATCCAGGATCGTGCCGCCCCAGAGTGCCATTTTATTCCGGTCGAATTCGGGTTCTGCAACAACACCCTGCGGCGTAAGTGACCGATCGACCTGTGTCGTATCAAACTCAGGCGTATTCGCACAGCTTGCCAGTAAACTGAAAAGTGAGAGAAAGATAAACCGGTTGAACATCCGCCGCTTCATCCGGAAAACGCTGATCAGTGATGTCCGTGGCGCGGATAACGATAATAAGGATATGACCATGGATAATAAGGATCGTAATAAGGGTAAATAGGATAATTGTAGTATGTCTTCTCTGTCTCAGGAGGCCACAGATAATAGTGTTCGACCTGGATAATCGGATATTCATAAGGGAATTCGCCAACCCTGCGTGTCTCAGTCCTGAGCACCTGCCCGGTTATCGTTATCTTGCGGTCGGGGCTGTACAGCTGCGGTTCCATGAATTTATCCATTATGGCGATAAAACGTCCAGAACTCTGATCAGCATCATAAGGTTTGCCCTCGTCATTGAGAGGTTGCGCGATAATGGTCAGTTCACTGCTGTTTTGCTTGTTTTCCGTTTTAAGGATAACGCCGCCCCAGCGGACTTTCCGAGACAGGTAAGCCGCTGTTTGCTGGCGAACCTGAGTCAGATCGGGACTGCCATCCAGTGGCTGTTTTATCTCGATAGGAACCTGGGAACTGCAGGCCGTCAGCAGCACGACGGCGGCTATTCCAGCTAAATAGGTAATCGTTTTTAATGGCATCATCAAGCTTAGAAAAAAATGACCTTCAAAGGTTCCCTTATCGATGATATTTTATATCGATTCTACTTTTTGGCTACAGCCTTCAATTTTTCGACCAGCTTTTCAGAATCCCATTCGACCCCACCGAACAGGGTGTAGCGGATATTACCGTCTGGATCGATGATGAAATTTGATGGTGCAGCGAATACGCGCCAGTCTGCGATACTGCTACCGTCTTCATCCATCAATATGGTGAATTCGGGTTTGACTTCACTGACGAACTGGTCGACCTCTTCCCTGGTTTCTCCCATATCAACGGCAAGAATTTTGAAGGGGACATCCCCCATCCTTTTCATCATCTTGTTCATCGAAGGCATCTCTTTACGGCAGGGGCCACAGTAAGTAGCCCAGAACTGTACCAGGACGACCTGCCCCCTGTAATCTTTCAGATCATGGGTTTTACCCTCCAGATCCTGCAATACCAGTGCCGGCGATGCCACTTTGCCTACGGCAGGCTTCAGCTCGGTGGCCTGCAACAAACCTGACATGCACATCAGAATAGCTGCTAAAAATAATCTCGTCGTTCCAGATCGTTTACTCATGAATCGCTTTACCCTCTAGATAAAAAATACTTACTTTGATCAGTCCTGCCATCTGCGAAGTGACCACGTCTTCTGACCGGTTGGCATCCTGCCGTTTGAAAAAATATCCCCGTACTTTAGGGATGATTTTGGATATCACCTTACTGCCGCTCTTCTGTAGTTCATGGCCCAGTGTCTTCAGGCCCCAGCGATTAGGTGTGCGCCCGCCTTCCAGCAGCATGATAGGCAGATGGGTGTTACCGACGGC
>DROB01000369.1 GCA_011321985.1 Gammaproteobacteria bacterium
GCCAGCATCGAGGATGTCGACGATGCAGTGATAGCTGCACGTAAGGCTTTGCACGGCGAATGGGGAAAAATGCAGACACAACAACGTGTCGACATACTCTAGAGAATTGCAGACGGTATCAATGCACGTTTTGATGAATTCCTGGAAGCGGAATGTCTGGATACTGGCAAGCCTTATTCATTGGCAAATAAAATAGATATTCCCCGTGGTGCCGCTAACTTTAAAATTTTTGCAGATACCATAAAAAATGCATCTGATGAAGCTTTTCACATGCCAACACCGGATGGAACCGGTGCCTTGAATTACACCATCCGTAAACCGAAAGGTGTGATCGCTGTTATCGGCCCGTGGAACCTGCCGTTATTGTTAATGAGCTGGAAAGTTGGCCCCGCGTTAGCCTGTGGAAATACTGTTATCGTCAAACCTTCTGAAGAGACACCGAGGACAACGAGCCTGCTCGGTGAAGTAATGAATGATGCCGGCGTGCCCAAAGGTGTTTTTAATGTGGTACTGGGTCAGGGTTCGGTGGTCGGTGACGCGCTCATCACCAATCCAGGACTGGATGCTATCACCTTCACCGGTTCGACAGTAACCGGGCAACGGATAGCAGAAGCCGCATCCATCGGTGTGCGTGATGCTTCACTCGAACTGGGTGGCAAAAACCCAGGCATCGTATTCGCTGATTGTGATATGGATAAAGCTATCGAAGGTACCTTACGTTCAGTATTTGCAAACTGTGGTCAGGTCTGCCTCGGTACCGAGCGCCTGTATGTCGAGAGAAGCATCTTCGATGAATTTGTTTCACGGCTGAAGGCAGGCGCTGAAGCGATGAACCTGGGTGAGCCGAATGACCCATCAACCAATATGGGGCCACTGATCAGTGCGGCACACCGCGACAAAGTGCTCACCTATTACAAGCTGGCAAAAGAGTTAGGTGCAACCATTGTAACGGGTGGTGGTGTACCGGATATGCCAGAAGCACTGGCTAACGGGTATTGGGTACAACCGACGATCTGGACCGGGTTGCCAGAAGACTCTGCGATAGTAAAAGAAGAAATATTTGGGCCCTGTTGTCATGTGCAGCCTTTCGATAGTGAAGAAGATGCCATCGCGATGGCGAACGATACAGATTATGGGCTGGCATCGGCAGTCTGGACAGAAAATGTCTCTCGTGCTCATCGTGTCGCGGCACAGATCGACAGCGGTATCTGTTGGGTGAACTCATGGTTCCTGCGTGACCTGCGTACACCTTTTGGTGGAATGAAACGTTCTGGTACAGGTCGTGAAGGTGGTCATTATTCACTTGAGTTTTATTCGGAGTTAAAAAACATATGTCTGAAATTGTAAATCTGGTCGCTATCAAGGGTGTGAGATAAGTATGTTGGAAAAACAAAAAATCGAGTCCTACGGCAAAGAACTCTATGATGCTCTGCGTTCCTGTCAGATGGTCGAACCGTTGACGGAACGTGAACCTGATATGACGGTTGAAGATGCCTATGCTATTTCATCTCACCTGTTGAGTCTGCGTCTGGCCGATGGTGAAAAAATTGTCGGTAAAAAAATAGGTGTTACCAGTGCGGTGGTACAGAACATGCTGGGTGTCGATCGTCCGGATTTTGGTTATCTGACAGACCGGATGGTAGTCGAAGAAGGTGAACCTTTGTCGCTGAGCACAAAAATGATTCAACCTCGTGCTGAAGGTGAGATCGCGTTTGTATTAAAACGCGACCTCGAAGGGCCTGGTGTAACGGTCGCGGATGTTTTAAGGGCGACCGATTTTATCGTCCCGTGTTTCGAAATCGTGGATTCAAGAATTCGTGACTGGAAGATAAAGATACAGGACACGGTAGCAGATAATGCTTCCTGCGGTTACTTCCTGCTAGGTCAGGAAGCGGTCAGTCCGCATCGTCTCGACCTTTCGACCTGTGGCATGGTGGTCGAACTGAATGGCCGCCTCTGTTCGACCGGGGCAGGGGCTGCGGCACTGGGTGCTTCACCGGTAACCACTATGGTCTGGCTGGCAAATACATTAGGTGAGTTAGGTACACCATTGAAAGCTGGTGAAGTCATTTTATCGGGTTCTCTGGTACCGTTGCAGCCGGTTAAACCGGGTGATTACATGTCGGTGAGTATCGGTGGTATCGGTCGCACAGCAGTACGTTTTAATTAAGTTTTGGAGAGGAAATAAATGAGCAAGATTGCATGTGCATTGATCGGTTCGGGAAATATTGGTACCGATCTCATGTATAAACTGGAACGCAGCGAAATACTGCAACCGGTATGGATGGTCGGTATCGATCCGGATTCTGATGGTCTGGCTCGTGCCAGGGATCATGGTATGAAAACCACACATGAAGGGGTCGATGGGTTGCTGGAACATATCGAAGCAGACGGTATCAAGATTGCTTTTGATGCGACCTCGGCTTATGTGCATGCAGAGAATTCACGCAAACTGGTCGAGAAGGGGGTAAAGGTAATCGATCTTACCCCTGCAGCTATCGGTCCGTATTGTGTGCCGCCGGTTAATCTTCCGGATCATCTCGTCGCCGGTGAAGAAAATCTGAATATGGTGACCTGTGGCGGACAGGCAACCATACCCATGGTCTATGCTGTCAGTCGGGTGCAGGCAGTCGAGTATGGGGAAATTATCGCAACCATATCGTCCAAGTCTGCGGGTCCCGGTACACGTAAAAATATCGATGAGTTTACCGAGACTACATCGGGAGCCATCGTACGCACCGGAGGTGCAGACAAAGGCAAGGCAATCATTATCCTTAATCCTGCAGAGCCGCCTCTGATGATGCGAGATACCGTACATTGTCTGACCAGAGAAGCACCGGATATCGATGCGATCACCCAGTCTGTTCTCGATATGGAAAAGGCCGTACAACAATACGTACCAGGTTACCGGATAAAAGAAGGCCCCATTTTTGATGGTAACCGCGTCAGCATTTTTCTCGAGGTGAAAGGCCGTGGAGATTATCTTCCTGACTATGCGGGAAATCTCGACATCATGACTGCGGCAGCGGCGATGACGGCTGAGCAATTTGCACAAAGCATGCTGATGAATTAATAGAGGATTAAAGATGGATATCAAAGGTAAAAATATCACCATGCATGACATGTCGCTACGCGATGGCATGCATTCGGTTGCGCACCAGTTCACCATCGAACAGATGGTCGCACTGGCGACCGCACTGGATGCTGCAAAAATCCCATTGATCGAAGTGACACATGGCGATGGCCTGGGCGGCAGCTCAGTCAATTATGGTTTTGGTCTACATACGGATGAAGAGTATTTGCGTGCGGTTATCGGCGCAGTAAAACAAGCTAAGATATCCGCTTTATTATTACCCGGTATCGGTACGGTCGAAGATCTGAAGATGGCACGTGACTGTGGGGTAAGTACCATCCGTGTAGCCACACACTGTACTGAAGCCGACGTATCTGAACAACACATCAGCAGCGCCGTAGAGATGGGGCTTGATACGGTTGGTTTTCTGATGATGAGCCACATGCTGGCAGCGGAAAAAATTGTAGAGCAGGCACAACTGATGGTGAGTTATGGTGCCAACTGCATCTATATGACAGATTCAGCCGGGTATATGTTACCGGATGAAGTAAGAGAAAAAATCTCATTACTCCGAGATCGTCTGCCCGCTGATGTCGAACTGGGTTTTCATGGGCATCATAACCTGGCGATGGGTGTGGCTAATTCTATTACCGCTGTCGAAGCGGGAGCGAATCGTATCGATGGATCGGTCGCGGGTTTTGGTGCCGGTGCCGGTAATACACCACTGGAAGTTTTTGCTGCGGTAGCTGATCGTATGGGTGCAGATCTGGGCGGTGTAGATCTCGATAAACTGGTTGATGCTGCCGAGGATGTTGCTTTGCCATTAATGGGGCAACCGACACGGATAAGCCGTGATGCATTAACACTGGGATATGCCGGTGTTTATTCCTCATTTTTACTGCATGCCAAACGTGCTGAGGCAAAACACGGTATTCCTTCACGCGATATACTGGTTGAACTGGGTCGGCGCAAAACCGTTGGTGGACAGGAAGATATGATCGAGGATGTTGCCCTGGAAATGCTCCGGGCAAGAGGGTAATCAGGATTATGGCAACGTTAGATAAAAAAGTAGTCATGCAGCTGGCAGAGCATCTGGAGGATGCAGAGCTTAACGCACAGGACGTTAAAAAAATCACCAATGACTATCCGGATATGGACTGGGAGGACGCTTACGATATACAGTGGGAAATTCGCCGTCGTAAACAGTCACGAGGAACAAAGATAGCTGGCTTGAAAATGGGGCTGACCTCTTATGCAAAAATGTCGCAGATGGGTGTTGATACACCGATCTACGCCTTCCTTGCAGACTATTTTAGTGTGCCAGATGGCGGTAGTATAAAAGC
>DROB01000370.1 GCA_011321985.1 Gammaproteobacteria bacterium
GGGTCCTGACGGATTTACCGAATCGATCTGTGTCACGGATCATGCTGAAGCCGCGTGGGAAAAATATCAGAAATTACTCGATAAACCTGGCCCCATCGTTATCGGTGCCATGCCATTTGCGAGTTGTTTCGGTCCCGCTTATGAGTTTGCTTTCATCGTTGATGCCGATCTGCGCAAACGTAAAATCCGCGATAAATTCCCGATGACTTATGTTACATCTGAGCCTTATATCGGCCATCTGGGGCTGGGTGGAGTAGGGGATTCTAAATCTATGCTGGAGAGCGAACTGCGCAATCATCATATAAAATGGGTGACCAATGCCAGGACCACTAAAGTTGAAGATGGGAAACTGTTTGCAGACGAATTGAACGAGAGTGGTGATACCGTCCAGCAGCATGAGATCGATTTCGATTTTGCCATGATGCTGCCAGCCTTCAAAGGTGTCGATGCGGTCAGTGCTGTACCGGATCTATGTAATCCGCGTGGTTTCGTCATCGTCGATGAATTACATCGTAACCCTACCTATAAAAATATTTTCTCGGCAGGTGTCTGTATTGCTATCCCACCGGTCGAGGTCACGCCAGTGCCGACGGGTACGCCTAAGACCGGTTATATGATCGAATCTATGGTGACTGCCATCGTACACAATATTGCCGATGAGCTCGATGGTAAAAAGCCCTCGACCACGGCGACCTGGAATGCTATTTGTCTGGCTGATATGGGTGATACCGGTGCTGCATTCGTTGCTCTGCCACAGATACCACCGAGAAATGTCGCCTGGTTCAAAAAAGGTAAATGGGTGCATCTGGCTAAAATTGCTTTCGAGAAGTATTTCATACGCAAGATGAAAAAAGGGACATCGGAGCCTCTGTATGAGAAATATATCCTCAAATTACTGGGTATCGAGAAACTGGAGAAATAAAGCAGAACAAAAAAGCCCGGTTTTCACCGGGCTTTTTTGAGTCATCCTGTCTCGTTAACTTTGCACGTAGCAAGCAATCCATAACGCTCATAGTTAATTTCTGTTCTTACCAACATTCTGCAGGTTGTATTGTTTCAACTTTCGGTACAGCGTGCGTTCGCTGATATGCAACTCTTCAGCGACTCTGGCTCGATGACCATCATGCTGATGTAATAGTGATTCTATGTGCGTCGCTTCAACATCGGTGAGCGAGCGATTGGTACTGGGGCCGTGCGTTTTAGAATCGCGTGCCTGGCTGCGCCGGTCAGCGAGAGGGTTGACATAGATATTGGCAAAATTGTTCAACTGCAGGCATTCATCAGTGATAAGCCCTGTGGTCGAAACAGCGACGGCTTTCTGCAGGATGTTCTGCAGCTCACGGATGTTACCCGGGTAATCGTAATTTTGCATTACCTCCATCGCTTCGCCTGTAATCCGACCGGTCGTACCACTGCCGGTTTTTATCTTCTCAAGCATGGCTTTAACCAGAGGTGCAATATCGCTACGGCGTTCTCGCAATGGTGGGATGGTGATGGATATACCTGCTATCCGATAGTAGAGATCCGCCCTGAATGTACCCTGTTCTACCATCTGGCGTAAGTTATTCTGTGTCGCACATATGACGCGTACATCTGCGTGCAGGTCTTCACGGCCTCCCAGACGACGGTAGTAACCTGTTTCCAGTGCACGTAATAGTCGGCCCTGTAAATTAAGTGGTACTTCACCTATCTCATCGAGAAACAATGTGCCGCCTTCAGCTGATTCGATCAGCCCGTGACGGCGACCGACGCAACCCGTAAAAGCACCACGCTCATGACCGAACAGCTCGCTTTCAAAAATACCTTCAGAGATAGAAGCACAGTCGATAGAGATAAAGGGCTGGGCTTTACGCTCAGATTTGTTATGAATGAATTTTGCAGCCAGCTCTTTACCGACACCGCTCTCACCGTTTAGTAATATAGGGACATTGGATGAGGCGGCACCTGCCATTTCTTCTATGCAGGCAAGGAAAGAAGGTGATGTTCCCAGCATACGTTGTTTGTCGCAGCCCATGTCATCTGATTTGGCTATAGGGAAAACGGCTTCTCCCAGGAACAGTTCACCATCGGTACCATAAATAGGTGAACCTTTTATGCGGACATGTTCTTCTTCGTTGTTAAGGTCGTAGTGAATGTGCAAGACCTGATGCGGTGCTTTGGTTTCAAACACTTTTTTATGCGGACAATCTTCACCGTTCAAATGACAGGGCACGTCAGAATGATGAGAGACCTGATGACACTTTTGACCTGTTATATCACTGCTGTTGATACCATAAGCGTTGCAGTAAGCCTTGTTAGCTGCTACAACATTGTAATTTTTATCGATAACAACAAAGCCGTTATCAGATGCATCGATAATACTTTGCAGGTTAAACGGGATACGGTTTGAATATGGCATACTGCCTCCAAAGAAAAACTGTCATAATGGCACAACTTTTTCGAAGTTTAATTGAATTTGCAAAATAAATCAATATGTTATAGAAACCTTTATTTATTATGGTTATGACATGAAAAAGTATTTATGACAGAGAATGCCTGACTGTCAGTCTTGACCGCAAGCTCTTTGAGCTTTAACCGGGAGGTAATAAAAATATTTCATCAGAAGTCATTGAATACTTGAAGAATTCACGTAATATACGCGCTTCCTCAAGTAACGGCTTTCGGGCACCTGTTTCAGGTCTTGGGATTTCGGAAGGGTGGCTGAGCGGTTGAAAGCACCAGTCTTGAAAACTGGCAAGGGTTTACGCCCTTCGTGGGTTCAAATCCCACCTCTTCCGCCATTAAAAATAGATAAGCTCTTGATTATTCAAGGGCTTTTTTATTGACTAAATGTTACTATCTACGTTTTTATCTACGCTTCAGGTGTGGTATTAGCCCGCTTTTCTTAAGTTTTACCATTAATTTGCCATTTATCTGTTTATTGATAATTAAACCAAATAGGTATTCAAATGGTCTATCTTTTAGGTGTAGTATGTAAAACGTGGAAGGGGATGAATTATGAAAAAGATTAATATATATGTGAATGCGTTATGGGACGACGAAGTTTCAGTTTGGGTTGCTACTAGCGAGCAGGTTCCCGGGCTAGTTGCTGAAGCAAGTACAGCGGAAGAGCTTGAAAAAAAACTTATAGTTATGATTCCTGAACTTCTTATTGAAAATGGTCTTTTGGTGGAAGGGAATTGTAAAGAAGGCGTACCTTTTCATTTACTACAAGAGCGTGAATTAATTGCACAAGGATGCTAATTGGCTGGCTTTACGAAAGAATTAAAGAAAATCTTATTAGATAATAAATGCTACCTTGTCAGGAAAGGTAAAGGTGATCATGAAATATGGTGCAGTCCTTTATCTTCTATTAATTTCACAGTCGACAGTAATATAAAATCACGTCATACCGCGAATGCAGTCCTTAAACAAGCGGGGTTAAAAAAAGCTTTTTAGTTTTTAGCTAAACCGATAATTGCTTAATAGTTGGCCAACTGACCTATCAACATAGCTACTAATACCACATTCTTGCTTCACTGCTTGAGCTTGAATAATGACAATGACGTTGAAGATGGATACCAGATGAATTTTGGCGGGTGTCTTGCCCTGATCAGCGCCTCTGCGGTTAATCGCTTTTAATCTTTTAACGTCTGCTTTGCGTCGGAAGCTGCCTGTCAATTTGAGTTTAAACTAACGCGGATCAAGTTATCTTTAAACAACGCTCTATGAGCAAATTGTCATGATGGGCTCGGTCTTTTCGTTGCTGATGATGGTCGTGGTATTTACCGTATCGAATTAAATGGCATCCAGCCTCGGTCAGGTCTTCATCTCGAAAATAACCCAGACAGTACGCATCGACGACCAGTTTTATAGCAATGGTATCTGTTGGGTCATTGTCTTCGTAGGGAAGCTTCTTTAACTTATATACTGCGGCCAGGAGCAATTTTTCATCGATAATAACAGGGTCTTTGATATAGCTTCTCAGATGTGCCTTTATCCTGAATTTTTCCAAAACGTCACTTTTTTTTGTATTGTGCTCAAACATGGTGACCTCCTTAATATTATTTACAAAAAGGATAGAGGTAAAATCTGTTTGTTAATTGACTATTTGCGCCAAACGTTTGGCTGCAAGCTGGCTTGAAAAGCTGTAAATCGCCCTCATGTTAAAGGGTAATTAACTGATTTGAATGAGAATGATATGAGCGATACGAAACATATTGTCTGTCCGGCATGCAGTGCGACAAACCGCATTCCCGTGGCAAAATTAACGGAAAATCCCTCCTGCGGTAAATGTCATAAACCGCTGTTCGATGCTCATCCTGTGGCATTGGGTGCGGCCAATTTCCAGCAGCACATCAATCGAAATGATGTACCAGTCGTGGTCGACTTCTGGGCACCCTGGTGTGGCCCATGCAAGATGATGGCACCTGCATTCGAACAGGTAAGTGCTGAGCTGCTACCGGATGCAAGGTTGGCGAAGCTGAATACCGAAGATGAACAAATGATTGCGGGGCAATTTAATATTCGGAGTATTCCTACCCTGGTTATATTTAAAAATGGCCGGGAAGTTGCCAGGCAAGCGGGTGCAATGAATGCACAGGATATTAAATCATGGGTCCAGAATTATATATAAAGTATTGATTTAGACGTTTTTGGTGTGATTATCTCCGTTTTTTTGCCATTTCTTATAAAATTTCTGACTATTTTAATTAGAATCCGTATATGAGATTAATTGGAAGTTACTGAATCTTTTGACAAAATCATTTTTTTCATAGAAACTCAGCAGATACTTCTATAACTTTTAACTAAATGCAATAAAAACGGGATTGATGCAATGGCAGATTTATTTTCCACTGAGTGGGCGCAGGCTTTCAAGGATGCATGGAATGCGGATGAAGAAATTACAGCATCACTGCAACGCGTCGGTTTTAATTCAGTGGTGGCTTTCGGTGTGCCCGAAAAGGATGAGCCATCATTTATTATGACGATTCAAAATGGCCTGGTGTCCTCCGTTAATGTTGCTTCTGTCGATGAGATTAAATGGGATATCCGTGCAACAGTTGATGACTGGTTATCTCTCATCGTGAAACCCCCTGGTTTGATGAGGTTGGGTATTGCCTATACATCACGGAAATTACGCTTTAGAAAAGGTGATTATGCCACGATGATAAAAGACCCGAGCCTGGCCGGTGCGTTTGTGAAATCTTTTGCTCTGATGGGAAAAGTGCTCTGATCATTAATAGGTTTAATAGTAAAAAGGCTGGTTATCTACCAGCCTTTTTTTATGCCCAGGGAAGGGCGGTATATCGCAAAGAGCCAGGGAAGGCGGTGCGAGTATGCCCAGGGAAGGGCGGTATATCGCAAGGAGCCAGGGGGGCGGTGCGAATATGCCCAGGGAAGGTGTATCAAAAATAATGACAGCGATATGGAGGTAATGGTTTCAGTGAAGCAATACCTGCTACTTATATCGGGGGTTGATGAACAATACTCAGTCTATGTTGTCAGTACACTGTGGATATAACAGGTAAATAATAAACATGCGTGATGTGGTAATAGTAGGAGGAGGCGCTGGTGGATTGGTGGTAGCCAGTGTAGCGGCGCAACTGGGGCTTGATGTTGTTCTGATTAACAAAGAAGAGAACATGGGGGGAGACTGCCTGCATTATGGCTGTGTTCCCAGTAAAACGTTGATAAAGAGTGCTTCTGTTGCACATACTATGGCACAGGCAGACCGTTGGGGCTTAACACCTGTTGATTCACAGGTTGATATGAAATCGGTCAATCAGATCATTCAGGATGTGGTCGATACTATCCAGGTGCATGATAGTCGCGAGCGGTTTGAAGCATTGGGTTGCGAAGTGATTACTGGTGAAGCCAGGTTTACAGCTCCAGCCCGGATCGAGGTCGGTGGAGAGAGAATCGAGGCACGGCATTTTGTTGTTGCCACTGGATCATCGACATTTATCCCGCCGATAAAAGGATTACAGGGCGTTACCTTTTTGACCAATGAAGATATGTACAGCTTACCGACCCTGCCTGAAAGTATGGTTGTCCTGGGTGGTGGTCCTATCGGCGTAGAGATGGCTCAGGCCTATAATCGCCTGGGGACGAAGGTGTCGATCGTGGAGCTGGCACCGCGTTTATTACCACGGATGGATGACGATCTCTCAGAGATTCTGGCTGACGTATTACGTTCGGAAGGCATCTCGATCTGCCTGAACAGTGAAGTTGTTGAGGTGTCTGAACAGGGTAAAGAAAAACAGATACGGTTGAAGGACGGACAGACACTTGTGGCTGAAACTTTGATGGTGGCCATCGGTCGTCGTCCGATGGTTGATTCACTCAACCTTGATAAGGCCGATGTACTCTATGATTCAGCCGGGATCAAGGTCAATCAGAAAATGCAGACCAGCAATAAAAAAATCTATGCCTGTGGTGACGTGACGGGTGAACTACCATTGACACATGTGGCAGAATTACAGGCAGGTGTGGTGATCGCAAACCTGATTTTCAAGATGCCTAAAAAGATCAGTTACGATGTTATTCCATCCGTGGTTTATACCGATCCGGAAGTGGCACAGGTCGGTATCAGTGTCGAGCAGTGTAGAGCTTTGAAGAAAGGTGAGATACATCAATTTGATGTTTCCCAGCTTGATCGAGCAGTGACGGATAATGATAAAAAAGGTGTGGCAAAAATTTTGACCAGTAAAGGCCGAGTCGTCGGTGCGCACATTATTGCGCCACACGCAGGAGAGCTGATCCATGAGCTGGCATTGGCGATACAGGAGAACATGAAGATCTCGAAGATAACTTCTCTGGTACACGCTTATCCCAGCTATTCGCAACTGAATAAGCGACTCGCTGGGCAATATTATACAGACCGGTTATTTAGCCCATTCACTAAAAAAATAGTCGGTTTTCTGAACAGGATATTCTAAGGTAATACAGGTCTTCCGGATTGGCTTAACCCGCATTTCCCCGGATACAGCAACTTGAAAAATTATGAAAGACACATACGATTTACTGATTAAAACCGATTTTCCTGCAATCAAACGTTCTCAGCTGGAAACTTTGCAGGTTAACCTCGGGTATCTGTGTAACCAGCAATGCCTGCACTGCCATGTTGATGCCAGCCCTCGTCGCAAAGAGATCATGATGGCTGATACGATTACTGATGTACTTGATTTTTTGAGGTTGAAAGATATCAAAACACTGGACCTGACCGGGGGCGCACCGGAGATGAATCCGGCGTTTTTTTCGCTGGTGGAACAGGCCCGTGCCATGGATATACACGTTATCGATCGCTGTAACCTGACGATATTACTGGAGCCGGGCCATGAGAAAACGGCTGCTTTTCTGGCAGAAAACAGGGTTGAAGTCGTTGCATCAATGCCCTGTTATCTGGAAGAAAATGTTGATGCTCAGCGCGGGAAAGGGGTATTCAATAGTAGCATCAAGGGTTTGAAATTATTGAACCGGTACGGCTATGGTATCGATGACCAGTTACAACTCAATCTGGTATACAACCCGCAGGGCATCGATCTGCCACCACCACAGGATGTTCTTGAACCCGCATATAAAAAAGAATTACAGCAACGGTTTGATATTTCATTTAACCATATCTACACCATCACCAATATGCCGATCAAGCGTTTCGGTAGTACTTTGCTATCAAAGGGACTGTTTGATGAATATATGCAACGGTTGAAGGCTTCTTATGACAAGCAAAACCTTGCAGGGGTGATGTGTCGAAACACCTTGAGTGTCGACTGGCAGGGGTATGTTTATGACTGTGACTTTAATCAGATGCTAAATCTGAATGCGGGTATGTCATCAGAGAAAAAACATATAAGAGACCTTTTGAACAGTGAATTAGCCGGTGAGAA
>DROB01000371.1 GCA_011321985.1 Gammaproteobacteria bacterium
ATGCGATTGGTGATAAAAAGATATTAGAGCATGCACTGAACGATATGGAAAAGATATCTGGTCAGAAACCGGTTACTACGCTCGCGCGTAAATCGGTTGCTTCCTTCAAAGTGCGTGACGGTTACCCTATCGGTTGCAAGGTGACCCTGCGCAGTGAAAGGATGTATGAGTTTCTTGATCGCCTGATCAGTATCTCTGTACCGCGTATCCGTGATTTCCGTGGCCTGAGTCCTAAATCGTTTGATGGTCGTGGTAATTACAACATGGGTGTTAAAGAGCAGATCATCTTCCCCGAGATCGAGTACGAGAAAATCGACAAGATCCGAGGTATGGATATCTGTATTACGACCACAGCGCGTGATAACGAAAGTGGTCTGGCATTGTTGAAAGAGTTCAATTTCCCCTTTAAAGGTGTGAACAAGCAGGGTAATAAATAATTATGGCAAAGAAATCGATGATTGCTCGCGAGCACAAACGTACTCGCCTGGTAAAACAATACGCTGATAAGCGTGCAAAGTTTAAAGCTGTTCTTCTCGATCAGAATGCAGATTTTGATGAAAAGATGGAGGCCCAGCGCCAGTTGCAGACTCTGCCAAGAGATTCCAGCCGTTCACGTGGACGTAATCGTTGTCGCGTAACCGGTCGCCCTCACGGAGTATTCCGTAAGTTTGGTCTATGTAGAAATAAATTACGTGAAGCTGCTATGCGCGGCGACATTCCTGGTCTTGTTAAGGCTAGTTGGTAGAGGTATTTCATTATGATGACAGATCCTATAGCGGACATGCTGACACGCGTTCGTAATGCACAATCAGCAGCCAAGGCCGATGTGACGATGCCTTCGTCCAAGTTGAAGATGGCGATCGCAAAAGTATTACTGGATGAAGGTTACATCACCGGTTTTTCGAGTGATGAAGCAGTCAAGCCCACTTTGACGGTTACATTGAAATATTATGAAGGCCGACCTGTAATCGATGAGCTGAAACGTGTGAGTCGCCCTGGTCTGCGTATTTATAAAAACAAACATGAATTGCCAAAGATCTTGAATGGTCTGGGCATCGCTATCGTATCGACATCTGCGGGTGTGATGACGGATCGTGAAGCACGTTCTTCAGGCCGTGGCGGCGAGATTATTTGTACTGTTTCATAGAGACAGCCATATACCTATTACATAACAGAGTAAAACCATGTCACGTATTGCAAAAAAACCTGTCGAAATAGTATCTGGTGCCGATGTCAGCATCAGTGGGCAGACCGTATCCGTCAAAGGCAAACAAGGAAACCTTACGATAGATCTACATGAAACGGTGAGTATAAAGCAGGAAGATGGAACGCTTACATTTTCACCTAACGATGATTCAAAAGGCAGCATGGCGATGGCTGGCACCATGCGTTCGCTGGTCAATAACATGGTCCTCGGCGTGACCGAAGGGTTCACGAGACAGTTACAGCTGGTCGGTGTGGGTTACAGAGCACAGATGCAGGGCAAGGTACTCGATCTATCGCTGGGTTTCTCGCATCCGGTCAAATATGCCATTCCAGAAGGCATCACCATAGAGACACCGAGCCAGACAGAAATTAACGTGAAAGGTGCTGACAAACAGAAAGTGGGTCAGGTCTGTGCAGAGATAAGAGCGTATCGTCCACCAGAGCCTTACAAGGGTAAGGGTGTACGATACTCTGACGAACGCGTTATACGTAAAGAAGCCAAGAAGAAGTAACTGATTAGAGCAAGAACATGATATCTAAAAAAGCAAACAGAATGCGTCGTGCGAAAAGAACACGTGCAAAAATTAGTGAGCTAGGTGCGCATCGTCTAACGATTCACCGCACACCGCGCCATATCTATGCGCAGGTTGTCTCACCTGATGGCAGCAAGGTCATCGCAGCGGCTTCTACCGTACAGAAAGATGTTGCTGGTGATGCGAAGTATACGGGTAATACCGATGCAGCATCACTGGTCGGTAAAGCGATCGCTGAAAAATCAAAGTCTGCAGGTATAACTACAGTCGCTTTTGATCGTTCAGGTTTCCGCTATCATGGTCGTGTGAAAGCTTTGGCAGAAGCAGCACGTGAAGGCGGATTAGAGTTTTAATTGCCGTTTTAATAACGGCTTGATACAGATTTATACAAGCAGATTAAACATCAAAGATTAAACGTAAGGTTTGATTAAACATAGGGTTTAAGCATGGCACAAGCAGATCATTCAGCAAATAATAAAGATGACTTCATTGAAAAGTTAGTTGCTGTTAACCGTGTAGCAAAAGTTGTTAAAGGCGGTCGTCAATTTGGGTTTACTGCGCTGACAGTAGTCGGTGATGGTAACGGGACGATCGGTTTCGGTTACGGCAAGGCAAAAGAAGTCCCGCTGGCTATTCAGAAAGCGATGGATAAAGCGCGCAAGAACATGAAACCTGTTCCGCTTAAAGGTGATACGTTGCAACATGCTATTACCGGCATCCATGGAGCGGCGAATGTATACATGCAGCCTGCTTCCGATGGTACCGGTATCATTGCTGGTGGTGCGATGCGTGCGGTATTCGAAGCGGTTGGTGTAAAGAACGTACTGGCTAAAATCAATGGAACACGTAACCCGGTAAACGTGGTACGTGCGACGATTAATGGTCTTTCATCTATGTCATCACCCGAATACGTTGCGGCTAAACGTGGCAAGAAAATCGAAGAGATCATAGGTTAAGTACCTGGAAGAAAAAACAGGTAGATACTTGTAGGTAGAAATAGACATGGCTAACAAAGAATTAAGAGTTACGTTGACTAAGAGCACAATCGGTCGTCTGAAAGCGCATAAAGCTTGCGCTCGTGGTCTGGGATTGCTGCGTACTCATCATACGGTGACGGTTCAGGATACTCCTGAAAATCGTGGAATGATAAACAAGATTTATTACATGGTTAATGTTGAGGAGTTGAACTGATGTCTAACGGTGCAATGCATTTAAATACACTTCGGCCTGCCGAGGGTAGTAAGAAAGATGCCAGACGTGTTGGTCGTGGGATCGGTTCGGGAACAGGCAAAACCTGTGGACGTGGTCATAAAGGTCAAAAATCTCGCTCGGGTGGTTTCACTAAAGTGGGCTTCGAGGGTGGTCAGATGCCTTTGCAACGTCGTCTGCCTAAAGTGGGTTTCGCCTCACGTAAGGCTAAGTTAAGTGCCGAAGTAAGACTGGATGAGCTGGTGAAAATTACAGCCGATGTCATCGATCTTGCAGCATTGATCGCGGCAGATATCGTGCCTGCGAGAACACAGAAAGCGAAAGTGATCGCTTCTGGCGAAATTTCAAAAGCGGTGCAGCTGAAGGGTATCAAGGTGACACCGGGTGCACGCAAGGCGATCGAAGCCGCTGGCGGCAAGATCGAGGATGTAGCGTAAGCTGCAATGCCAGTATATAACGATAATTATTAATGGTAACGATCTGAATGGCAGCTAAGGGTAATCTTTCGGAATTAAAACAACGCATCATCTTTGTTATTGGTGCGCTGATCGTTTTCCGTATCGGGACGTTTATCCCGGTTCCGGGTATCGATCCTACTGTGCTGTCGGTTTTATTCGATCAGCAGAAAGGCAGTATCCTGGGCGTGTTCAACATGTTCTCAGGTGGTGCGTTGAGTCGCATGTCGATCTTCGCGCTGGGCATCATGCCGTATATTTCGGCATCGATCATCATGCAGTTGCTCGCGGTCACCGTGCCGTCGCTGGAACAGCTGAAGAAGGAAGGTGAGCCGGGCCGTCGTAAGATAGCCATGTATACGCGCTATTTTACGCTGGTATTAGCGAGCTTCCAGTCAGTCGGTATATCCGTCGCACTGCAGGGACAAAATATCAGTGGAGCACATCTGGTGATGAACCCGGGTGTGAGTTTTATCTTTACCTCCGCGGTTACCCTGGTAACCGGCACCATGTTCCTGATGTGGCTGGGAGAGCAGGTAACGGAACGTGGTATCGGTAATGGTATATCGATCATTATTTTTGCCGGTATCGTAGCAGGTCTGCCAAATGCGGTTGGCGGTACTCTGGAACTGGTAAGGACTGGCGAGTTACATACACTGGCAACGTTGGTGTTGTTTGTCCTGGCGGTTGCAGTAACTGCGTTCGTGGTCTTCATAGAAAGAGGGCAGCGTCGGATTACTGTCAATTATGCGAAGAAACAACAGGGGCGCCGTCTGTATCAGGCGCAGAGCAGCCATTTACCGCTGAAGCTTAATATGGCAGGTGTGATTCCACCGATTTTTGCTTCGAGTATTATTTTGTTTCCAGCGACGATGGCGAGCTGGACCGGGCAGACAGAGGGCATGGAATGGTTATCTGATATCGCAGCCAAGATATCACCGGGACAACCGATCTATATCATCCTGTTTGCCATTGCGATTATATTTTTCTGCTTTTTCTATACCGCATTGCAGTTCAATGCACGTGATACAGCAGACAACCTGAAGAAGGGTGGCGCATTTGTTCCGGGTATACGCCCAGGTGAACAGACAGCCAAATATATTGACAAGGTGATGACACGTTTGACCTTTGTCGGGGCGTTATATATAACCTCCGTGTGTCTGTTACCTGAATTTTTGATTTTATACTGGAACGTTCCGTTCTACTTTGGCGGTACATCATTGCTGATTATCGTGGTAGTAGTGATGGATTTCATGGCACAGATACAGTCGCATATGATGTCGCACCAGTATGAAGGTATTATGAAAAAAGCCAATCTTGATGGCTACAAAAGATAAAGAAACATTAAATTATCGTAGTTGATTAGAATAGTTGATTAGAACGGGATTAAGAAAATGAAAGTACGTGCATCTGTAAAAAAAATGTGTCGCAACTGTAAAATTGTTAAACGCAGTGGTGTGGTACGTGTGATCTGTACTGATCCTCGCCATAAGCAACGCCAGGGCTAACCACGTTAGCGAATGTATCCTATTGATTTAGGCCTCTATTTTTAGTAAAATTGCGCGCTTTGTCGCGAAAAGACGGAAACCATAATGGCTCGTATTGCAGGTATAAATATTCCACCCAATAAGCACACAGTTATTGGCTTAAGACACATCTACGGTGTCGGTCAGACGCGTGCTCAACAGATTTGTGCAGCGACAGGTATTGCTGAGACTGCAAAAATTAGCGAACTCTCGGAAGAGCAGCTCGAATCACTGCGTACAGAAGTCGGTAAGTTCTCTGTAGAAGGTGATCTGCGCCGTGAAGTTTCGATGAGTATCAAACGATTGATGGACCTGGGTTGTTATCGTGGTATCCGTCATCGTCGTGGTCTACCACTTCGTGGTCAACGCACGAAAACCAATGCGCGTACACGTAAAGGTCCACGTCGACCTATAACTAGATAATAGCAACACTAGATAAAAGCGACGCGATAGTAGCGTTACGATTACCCGATTAAGTATTAATAAAAGAGTATTAATATGGCGAAGCCAGAAACAAAGAAAAAGATAAAACGCACCGTGGTCGATGGTGTTGCGCATGTATACGCAACATTCAATAACACCATCATAACGATCACCGACCGTCAGGGTAATACCCTGTCATGGGCCACCTCTGGTGGATCCGGGTTCCGTGGTTCTCGCAAGAGTACGCCGTTTGCGGCACAGATAGCAGCAGAACGTGCCGGTACACGTGCAAAAGATTATGGTATGAAGAGCCTTGAAGTCCTGGTTCGAGGACCAGGTCCCGGACGTGATTCGGCCATCCGCTCTTTGAATAATATCGGTTTCAAGATCACCAATATCCAAGATGTAACCCCTATTCCACACAACGGCTGTCGTCCTCCAAAACGACGTCGCGTTTAGTAGATAAGAACTGAGAAAATCTTATGGCAAAATATACAGGACCAAAATGTAAACTCAGTCGTCGTGAAGGCGTCGATTTAGAACTTAAATCTTCTTTACGTCCACTAGACAGTAAATGCAAGCTCGATCAGGTACCTGGTCAGCATGGTGCACGTCGTACACGTCTGTCTGACTACGCATTGCAGTTACGCGAAAAACAGAAGGTACGTCGTATCTATGGTGTTCTGGAGAAACAGTTCCGTAATTACTACAAAGAAGCGGCTCGTATAAAAGGATCGACGGGTGAGAACCTGTTACAACTGCTGGAGCGCCGTCTTGATAATGTGGTTTATCGTTCCGGTTTTGGCGCTACACGTGCCGAAGCAAGACAGATGGTTAACCATAAATCGGTTCTGGTTAATAATGTTATCGTTAATATACCTTCCTATCAGGTGAAAGCTAACGATGTTATTTCCATCCGTGAGAAAGCGAAAAAACAGACACGTATAGCCGATTCAATCAATATGGCTAAAGCAAGTGGCATCGTCGAATGGATCAGCCTGGATGATGCCAAACTGGAAGCTGTGTATAAAAATGTTCCTGAGCGTGCTGACCTGTCAGCCGATATCAATGAACAGTTAATCGTCGAACTTTATTCCAAGTAGCGGAGCATACAACACATGTCAGCGACAGATGAACTTCTTACACCGCGTACAATCAATGTACAGTCATATAACGAGACTCACGCAAAGGTTGCATTAGAACCGTTAGAGCGTGGTTTCGGTCACACCCTGGGTAATGCCCTGCGCAGGATCCTGTTATCTTCTATCGAAGGTAGCGCGATCGTCGAGGCACAGATCGAAGGTGTGGTTCATGAGTACAGCACCATCGAAGGCGTACAGGAAGACGTTTTAGAGATCCTGCTTAACCTGAAAGGTGTCGCATTGATCATGCATGCCAATGAAGAGCAGACCATCACTATCAGCAAGTCTGGTGCAGGTGTGGTTACTGCGGGTGATATCGAAACCGGCCATGATGTAGAGGTCATGAATCCTGATCACGTTATCGCTAATGTGAACGGTGACGGTAAATTAAACATCACCATGAAAGTGGTAAAAGGCCGTGGTTATCAACCTTCGAACGCACGTACCATCGATGCTGAATCGACGACCATCGGTACATTGCAACTGGATGCTTCATTCAGTCCTATCCGTCGCGTGTCATACAATGTCGAGAACGCCCGTGTCGCACAGAGCACGAACCTGGACAAGCTGATCATCGATCTGCAGACCAATGGTACGGTTGATCCTGAAGAAGCGATCCGGACTGCAGCGACCATATTACAGGCCCAGCTTTCATCATTCGTTAACCTGCAGAGCATGGAAGACGAAGTGGCTGAAGATGAAGAAGCCGATATCGATCCAATATTACTGCGTCCTGTCGATGAACTCGAACTGACCGTACGTTCAGCGAACTGTCTGAAGGCAGAAAATATCTATTATATCGGTGACCTGATCCAACGTACCGAAGTCGAATTATTAAGAACACCGAATCTGGGTAAGAAGTCTTTAACCGAGATCAAAGATGTGCTCGCTTCACATGGATTATCACTGGGTATCCAGCTGGATAACTGGCCACCTGCATCGATCCGTGAAAAAGAAGAAGCTACTGTTTAATTAAAATATTGCCTGTAGTCGGGCAAGTAAAGAGATAATAAAGGTTATAAATCATGCGTCACAGTAAATCAGGCCGCAAGCTAAATCGGAACAGCAGCCATCGTAAAGCGATGTTCAGCAATATGGCTAATTCTCTGTTTAATCATGAGATCATCAAAACGACTCTGCCGAAAGCAAAAGAGTTGCGTCGTGTTGCTGAGCCTATCATCACTCTGGCTAAAACTGATTCAGTCGCTAATCGCCGCTCAGCTTTTTCCAAATTACGTGATAAAGAGATGGTTGGCAAGTTGTTCAACGAGCTGGCTCCCCGTTATAAGGATCGTCCTGGCGGTTACACGCGTATCCTGAAATGCGGTTTCCGTTCCGGTGATGCTGCACCTATGGCTTATATCGAACTGGTCGATCGTCCTGAGGATGCTATTGCGGAAGATGCCGAATAGTCAGACAGCGTCAGCGAAATACCTCAAAAAACCAGCCATGAGCTGGTTTTTTTTCGTCTGTACGATTTATCCGTTTTATTCATCGAGCTAGATATTTATAAAAATTATCCCGATCAGGGAACCTGTTGATGGTTCTGCGCGTGACTATATATAAGCAACAGGGGTTTCTGGATGCGAGTTTGGTGATGAGTCTGGGGTCAGCATTGGTTTTTGATGTCTGGCCCCTTTTTTTGTTCTTTCTTTTTCGTTCTATTTACTTCTTCTTTTGGTTAGGCATTGCGGTTTTCGCACCGCGGGCGAGTCACTCTTTTGCTACAGCCCAAAAGAGTAACCAGAAAAGGCCGCCACTACGGCTGGCTTGCCTAAGGTGGGTTAAGGTCAAAGGCTAAGTCAAAAGCGGGGGGTTAATCTGGCGAAAGGTTTTATTCTGCGAGTTATGGAGCTACGTTTTGGTGCCTGGTCTGGATTGGCTTTGTCTATGCTTTTGATCTTGTTTTTCTTCTTTGCTTTTATCTTTTG
>DROB01000372.1 GCA_011321985.1 Gammaproteobacteria bacterium
CAACTACCAAGTGTTGAGTTCATGGCGCACCCTGCGCTATCAAAGCTGAACAGGTTCGCATCTGTGCCAGAAACAGTAATCGAATTTATTGTAATCGAACCACCGCCAAGATTTTCAAGCGTGAGCACGCGTGTTGAAGCGGGATCCCCGACAACGGTATTCGCAAAAGCTATGTTGCCGTCAGATGAATTGAGATCGGCGACACTGCCTGTTAAAGCAATGATAGCCTGAGGATTATCTGCATCATTGGAATTAATGGTTAATGTAGCCGTTTTTGTACCGATACTTGTCGGTGTAAAAGTTATATTGATGAGGCAGAAACCGTTTGCATTTATTGCAGCATCCGGGCAATTCGATGTGAAAGAAAACGTGTCTGCATCTGTTCCGGTAATCTCGAATGTCGTCAGCAAAAGACCGGCCGCGCCATCATTGGCCACGACCAGTGACTTGAGGATAGGTTGACTGAGTATCGTAGTGCCAAAATCCACGGTACTGGACACCAGGAGCACGGGGTCGACACCGACACCGCCTAGCTGGACACTGGCATTGCCTGCTGTAGTAGAGATATCAATATTTCCAGTAATAGTGGCCTGCGTAGTGGGGCTAAAAGAGATAACGAGGTCGCAGGTTTCATCAAGTGCTAATACCGTCGCTGTGGTGCAGCCTGCATTGTCGAATGTATAGTCGGTGTTATCGGAAGTGATACTATTTATGGTCAAAGCAGCACCACCCTTGTTTCTTATTGTGATGGTCTTGCTCCTTGTTGCTGTCAGGTCGGTCTGCAGAAAAGCCAGGCTAACCCTGCTTACATCCAGGACAGCGGTCGCAGGCACACCTTCAGCACGGAGGTTGAGTGTTTTAGTGTAGTTATCGGTATTGAAAAAATAACTTATATCCAGCGCATCCGTAATTATAGATGTCGTTGCAGCAATAAAGCGGATGCTGATATCACACGATGAAACTGGATTTATGCTGATAGGGTCAAGTGTAACACCCGAGCAGTTATCGGTTTCTAGTGTAAGTTCTGCAGACAGATTATCAACGATCGGTGTAACTGTTAATGCCTGATTGCCCGTGTTAGTCAGTGTGAAAAATTGCAAACTGCCTGTGGCATCGCCTGATACATCCAGAGGTAGAGGTGTTGCATCGGGATTAATTATGAGAACGGGGCGCTGGATCGAAGCAGTAGCACTGTTCACAATAATAAGATTTTCCTCTAGTATGCCGGTACCGAAAGGGGGCGGGTTGCCCACTGGAAGGTCAGCAAAATCAGGACCTAGCACATCGACAGCTACAGACAGTATAGGAAAAAGGGATATCTCGTCGGCGAGATTCATGCCATTATCGATGACCCTGCCAAATACGGTGAAACCACCGTTCTGGTTATCAAGGTTTGGACTATTATCATTGAGATTAATAAACCATTCATTTGTTGCACTGTTAGGGTCATGACTGAGTAACGCCATGGCGAGTGTGCCACGGACATTGGTAATACTGGTCAGGTTGAATTCACTTTTAATCGGAGAGGAACTCTCCAGAGGGACGAGTTCGAGTCCGGTACCTTCGTTTATAGGGCGTAAAAAGCTGGTCGGTGTTACTGGCCTGAACGTATATCTACCAGCCTGTATGATAAAGCCGATCTGGCTACGATTAACGAGTAGACCATCATATTTTCCCGCATTAACATAGTTCAGAAAATTAGCTGTAGTGAGTGGTGTAGTGTTATCAAATAATTCTATATCCAGTATGTGATCTATTACCGTATCCTGAGCACTATCGTAATACTTGACATTGAACCTGACTATTTCAGTAGCCGATGCAATACCGTGCAAACACAGGAAAGACAGGAGCAAAAGAGAGTGGATGAAAGTTGATTTTGAGTGTTGCATGCAGGATTATCAGTTAACCAATAGTCCTTTAAGTCTAATGTATATACTGAAAGATATCGATCCTTATGTCGGAAATATAGATGCATTCGTCAGAAATATACCCGATAGACAGAAGGTCTGAATGCATGTTCTCAGGATCTATGCGAGATCCGGATTAAATAATTACTGAAACCGGGCTCGGGCATAGTTTGTAGTCCGTATAAACAATTTGGGTGCGGTAATCTTACAATTACCGCACCCAAAAAAGATGTAGATTACAAAATGGGCAGGATTACATATTAGAATTTAAATCCTAATGTTCCACCAAAGCTGTACTGTCCCATCGCGATCGAAGCATTAGATCCATCGACAGGAGCACCACCCGGACCAAATGCTGTAGGGCCTTTAACAGTATTAACGAATGCAATTACCGCACTTACATCAAGCACAAGAGTATCTGAAAAATGATAGCCACCACCGAAGGTCAGGTGATGTTCGGGTGTTGCTGGTGCGAGCATATTGAACAGAACCTGATCTTTTGGAATGGGAGTTTTGGAATAGTTCCATCCGGCGCGCAGGTTGATTTTTTCACTGTATGCCCAGTCAACACCAATCTTGTATACCGTTCGATCTTTCCAGCCAAATCCCAGACCTTTAGGACCACCCAGTAAACAAGGTGTGGGGTCTGTGCCAGCAGGACACAACGGGAACAGATTGCCCGCATTGACACTTGCCGCATCGGCCGCTGGCCCAGGGTTGCCGACAGATTTGACATCGCTCCATAATATTCGCTGGACATCCAGTGCTACGGTAATAGCAGGGGTAGCATCAAACGCGAAACCAATAGCGTAATTCTCAGGAATATCAAAATCACCATTCTCTGCGAAAAGATTTCTGTACCGCTTAAATTCATTCATCCATACCCTGGATGAATAGTTGACACCGACTTTTAATCTCTCATCCATGAAATTGCCTAACCATCCCAGGCGGTAGCCAGCACCATAAGTGTTATCCCATACATCACCGGTTAATTTACCGTTTGTTTTTGTAAAACCTAAATCATTAAAAGCTTCCAGGCCTTCAGATCTAAACCATTGAGCAGCTATTACAATCGAAGCTCCTATGGTGTGATTTTTATGCACTTTATAGGCAATACTTGGTATAAGCTGCATCTGAACCAGTTCCACACCTACTTCTTTATCTGGCTTAACCGTGATATTTGGATTGAAGAAAGTGGGAGGACAGGAACCAGGAGCAAAGCCAGGCGCTTTACCGGCATTCACCCTGTTACAGCTGCGATTATTGTCTGACTGGTCGAATTCCGTCTTTAGACCTGCGCCAATAAAAGAGAAGCCCAGTGCCATTTTATTGTTCATCTGATAGGTGCCACCCATCGATGGAATCAGAAAAATATCCTGATTACTTCTCTCGTCGGTATAACCCAGTACGGTACTGTTATTGGTTACGGCACGTGGGGGGATAAAAAGCTCAGCACCTACATCAAAGCGAGTGCCGGAGTCTATCATTGTCGCAGGGTTGAATGCCGCTGCCATTCCTCCATTATTATTGGCGACACCAGTGCCGCCTAAAGCGCGCGATTTTGCGCCAAAACCTATCAGAAAGTAACCGTTTGTGGCATTTGCTACATACGGTAGAGTCAAGCTTAATGCAGTCATGAGAGACAGTATTATCGATTTTGAAAACTTCATTTTTTTCGGCCCTTAAAGAAATATTTATAATTTAAAATGGCAGATGCACTCATTGCATCTGCCACAAGGTTTATTGTTATTTTTTCCTACTGATAGTACGTAGTCCCAATAACATCATTAAGCTGGCAAATAAACCCAGGATATTTAAGGATGCCAGTGCGCCGCCACCAAGATCTGTGTTCGGCTGGGTGATAACAACGGGTACTCTCTCTTTGCCTTTTGTTGCAGGCGTTGAGTTAAAGTTGGCATAGAAGCCCTGGAAAGGTCCATCGACCATGGGTGAGCCGTTAATATTATCGCCGTTAATGTCGGTAGAAACTAAACCCCATAATGTTGTAGGTTCCGGTGGGGTACCAGCGGGGCCATCGAATAACTTGTTTACCTTACTCGTCTCTGCAGCACCGTGTCTGTCCCAGGCTTTATCAACATCCCACACATTAACGACATCGATATCACAGTTGGCTACGCCGCATGGTGTACCATTATTGTCCTGGCCCCAGTCAAACAAGATATGCCCCCCTACCTGACCAGCTCCCACTGTCATTGTTATTGGATTTGAACCACCACAATCGGTTATCCCAGCGTCATACTGTGCAGAGGTACAGGTGGTATCAAAGCTATATGAACCTGGTCCAAAAACGCGGATATGGTGAGATGTCCAGAAGAACTGGAAAAATTGCTGAGGTTTAACAGAAGAAATTTTCATGACTCCAAAGTTTGTATCTGTCTCGTCAGTATTGAAAGTTACGCCATCCCAGTCAAATAAGACATCATTAGTTCCTCCAAATACCTGACCACTGGCTTCAAGCATGGTGAAGTTACTGCCAGCCCCTTTGGCACCCACAGTAACCGTTCTTATTACCTGTGTGGCTTTGTTTCCGTCGCTATCAGTTGCGTTGTAGGTGACGACATAACTACCAGCTGTACTGATATCAACAGCACTGGAGTCAATCGTGTAGCTAATACCGCTGGTCGTGCCGGAAGCTGTTACTCCAGGAACATTTCCATCCTGAGCATCGATGATGTCTATTCCCTGTTCAACATAAGCTTCATTTATATCGAGTACCAGGCCGGCATTACCGACACCACCTGCGCCATCGCTTAAGCTGATAACCGGTTGAGAGCGGGTAACATTAACGGTACGGATGGCAGTATCACTGTTTCCTGAGGCATCGGTTACGGTATAGCTTATATCGTAAGATAACTTTTCTACACCAGTATCCGGTACGGTCAGATCGACACTGCCGCCGGTAAATCCGATTGCTCCCTGAGGGAATGTTGGGTCACAGGAATCGGTGGCACTGGCTAACGGGTCGTTATAAGCAGCCACCGGGTTCTCAGTGGTCGTACTGACGATTTCATCAGTATTTGCTCCAATCAGTGTCACCACCGGATTGGTCGTATCTTCAACAGTAACAGTTCTTGTGACGGTTGGCGCAGCGTTAGCACCGGAATCCTGTACATCATAGTCGATGGTCTGTCCACCAAGAGTGGTCTCATTGATGGTACCCTTGGTCAGGTCGACACCGTTATTTGGTGTGGCAATAACCGAGGCACTGATATCACCATCTTCCGGATCTGAAGCGGATGCGCCTGCATCTGTATACGTGGTTGCGCATTCATGAGTTACAGGAGTTGCGCCCAGGAGTGAGATGGCAGGTACACCGGGGGCTACCACGTTTACCACGCGGGTTTCTGTACCGGCGGCATTATTGGAGGCATCCTGACAATTATAGGTCACATTGTAGATACCTATCACATCGACAACGGCATCACCGCCGATGACAACCGATCCGTTGAGATCGGTATTAAGTGGTGCAGCATCAGTACAGGTAGCACCAGGTTCAGAATAAGTATCGACACCGACGGTTAGCGTAAGAGGGGTTGTTCCTGCTGGCGCGCCATGTGCATTCATGGTTAATACAGGGGGGGTTGTATCTGTAAATGATGTCAGTGTTATATTGACAAAGTCGAAGTTGGCACCAAAGCCCTGGAAAGGACCATCTTGCATCGGATTGCCGCCAATACCAGGACCGGTGCCGATGAGACTGGCATTAAAGGGGGCTTGTGCCTGATTAATATCATTGTCTGTAGCTACACCCTGAGTGACATCGGCTGACGGGTTGACCGTCATACAGCCGCCACCATTATTATTAGTAAAGTCAGCGTCGACACCCGTTGAACAGCTAGCAATATTATTGGTATTGAAGTCTGTAGAAGCGAGTGGCGATGGGCCTAAACCAAGGTAAGACCCCGGAATGGAGGGTTCGAAAGTATCATCGGAGGCTGGGAGAGCACCATCAGAGAATGTACTCGCAGAGTTAATGCTACCATCAGCGTTAAGCGTAAATGAAACGGGTGTGCCGTCCATTTCGTTAAAAAGACCTTCCGCATCCCATACAATTGACACAGGAATGCCGTTATTGCCATTCCAGTCAAATAACATATTTGTCATTACCAGATTGTTGTTTCCTGCATTGACTCCCGCCGGAATTTTTTCAAGCGTTATGCCGCTGGCTACGGCATCTCCTTTATTGAAAAAGCCAAAAGGGGTGAAAGTTGCTGTACCTGTGTTGCTCACTGTATTGTATGTGAGTGTTCCGGAAAGTGGGGTTTGTGCCTGGTTAGCACCACGTCCCGTAATGCTGGAGTTTTTAGTGACAAAACCGGCAGCATCCAGCAACGTGAAAACAACATCGCCACTATTACTTGCTGACCACACATAAATGTCTGCAGTCGAGTTAAAACTGGCTGTGCTAGTGCCTATGGCAATGGCCAGTGCTGAAGCTACAGCATTTTTCTTTAAATGGTTTTTGGGGTGGGTGGTATCATGCATCCGAAACGCCTCTACGATTGTTAAATTTGATAAAATTCAGTTGTTGATGTGATTAGCGGCTCCGCAAACCCATACCAACACTTTTCCCTTTACAGGCATAATGC
>DROB01000373.1 GCA_011321985.1 Gammaproteobacteria bacterium
AGGCGTGAAAGTGCTGATTGTACTGCAAAATACGGAGGGGATTTATGAAAATTGGTGGACTGAGGTTTCTAAGCTGTGGATAAGTCTGAGTTAGCCTGGTTTAGCCTGTGGATAAAGTTGTGGATATACCCGCTAACAGAAATAAATATTATTGGCTAGTCTTTTTATTGTAATAATAATGAAATATTGTTGTTATCATTAAAATCATGTATATCAATGGGATAAAAGATACACCTCTATAATAATAGGGTTAAAGTGATGCTTGACCAGAGAGTGAAAATATGATTTTAAGGGTGTGTATAAGTATATTCTATTATTGTTTCTAAATTTGCTAATTAATGTAATATCTTAATAAAATTTCTAGCTTCTATAGCGTAAGTGCTTAAATAGCTATATAAAAGGCGAGTTACACACAAAAGCTGTGGATAACTTTGTGGAAAAGAAAAAGGTTACCGGCTTTTTTTGCTATAAAAATAGCTTTTTTGTTAGTTTGGCTGTTTTTTAACCATTTTTTATATTTGTAGTAAATACAATGATATATATTCCATTATTTGAATCAGGCATGTTGATAAACAGGCTAATTAGAAAAGAGATATTAGTATATTAGAGGTTTGTTAAATGCTTGTGCACAACCCCATCGTATTGCCGAAATAACAGCTACTTAGGGTTTAAAACAGCCGTTTAATGTATTAACCCGGGTAATTTATATGGTCCAGTTTTAATCCGAGGTGAAGATGAAGCAGTGGCAGGGAGTCATTCAGCATATCGAAGATGTGACGGGCAATGTTTTTTCAGTTGCGCGACAGCAAAGACTGTCGGGTGGCAGTATCAATGATGCTTTCATGTTATCAGATGATGCTGGTCAGCAGTATTTTGTTAAAACAAATGGCCCGGGTAAAAAAGCCATGTTTGAGGCGGAAGATCGTGGTCTTCGGGCCCTGGCTGCGAGCCATACCCTCAAGGTGCCGACCCCGGTCTGTTCTGGTGAAACCCGGCAGCACAGTTATATCGTCATGGAATACCTCGCATTGCACGGTCAGGCTGATCCGTTCCGGTTAGGTGAGCAGCTGGCGGCGATGCACCGGCATACGGCAGAGCGATTCGGTTGGCAGATCGATAACACCATCGGTGCGACCCATCAATCGAATGCATGGCAGCAGGACTGGCTCACATTCTGGGCGGAACAACGTCTCGGTTTTCAGTTAAAACTTGCCGCACAAAATGGTTACGGGGGAGAGCTACAGGTACTGGGTGAACGACTGTTGCTTGATATGTCACGATTATTCACAGCAAGACAAATACAGCCGTCCATGCTGCATGGCGATCTGTGGGGAGGGAATGTTGCAGGCATGGCTGATGGTACGCCGGTGATATTTGACCCGGCCTTCTATTACGGAGATCGCGAGGCTGATATCGCCATGACTTATGTGTTTGGTGGTTTTACGGCGGATTTTTATGCGGCTTATCAGGATGCTTATCCGCTGGATGACGGTTTTGATGTGCGTAAAACTTTTTACAATATTTACCACATAATCAACCACCTGAATATGTTCGGCGGTGCTTATCATGGGCAGTCGATACATATGTTAGAGCAGGTACTGGCTGAGATAGGCTAATCCGTTATAGCGACGGTTAATGCTGTAAATAATCATTACACGCTGTGTTATATCACACAGTTTTTTACTACTGATCAGTCGTAAGGCACTGATTAATCAAAAAACTTCTGTTGGCACGATAACTGTATAGGTGTTTTCTCAATACTGAAGATATAAGGGGAGACACGATGTATTCATCAACACTAAAAAATTCGATCATGCTGGCGGCTATCACTTTTCTGGTTTTATACAATGCCGGGAAAAATGTCAGGGCGGAGCATATCCATAATCGGGCTGATAGCCATGCTCCGATCGGTGTGATGGGGGACCACCTCATGAACAGCGGCGAGTGGATGGTGTCGTATCGTTTCATGAATATGCACATGGACGGTATGCGTTCGGGTACGGATGAGCTGAGTCCAGCTGACGTAGCACAACTGCCCAATGCGTTAGCGGGTGAATCGATGCGTATGGGCAATCTAGCCGATGCCAGCCCGCGGATGGTAACGGTGCCGGGGGCTTACCGGATAGTACCCGTGGACATGGATATGTCGATGCATATGCTGGGATTAATGTACGGTGTAACGCATGATGTTACCGCTACGGTCATGCTGAATTACCTTGATAAAGAGATGAAGATGCGGACCTACCAGGGGATGGCCGGTACTGACGTGGTAGGGCAGTTTACCGGCAAAACTTCCGGCATCGGTGATACCAGGCTTGCTGCGCTGATCCGGCTTGGCGGAAGTGGTAGCCATAACTTCCATCTTAATGCCGGTATCAGTTTGCCTACGGGTAGCATTACGGAGCGTGGTAGCGTGTTACCCCCGTTCGCGGGCATGATGGGAACGGCATCGGATGAGCGTGTCGATATAGATCGCCTTGCCTACAGCATGCAGCTGGGTTCGGGCACGGTCGATCTGATGCCCGGTTTCACTTATACGGCCAGAGACGATAGTATCTCCTGGGGTGGGCAGGCGATGGCTACCCTGCGTTTATACGATAACAAGGAAGATTATCGACTCGGTGATGTTTTTGAAGCGACGGCATGGGTCGCGCACCAGTGGCAACCATGGATGAGTACTTCAGCGCGAGTATCAGCGAGATCAGAAGGTGAAATCAGAGGCCGTGACACGGTCATCACCGGCAGTAATCCACTGTCTGATCCGGTTAATACCGGGCGTGATGAAGTGAACCTGTTGTTGGGAGTTAATTTCATGGGTACAGGCGGTGGAGTGAAAAATCAACGCCTGGCCCTCGAAGTCGGGGTCCCGGTTTATGAGAAAGTTGAAGGCGTGCAGATGAGTGATGACTGGTCGCTGACGCTGGGTTTGCAGACGGCCTTTTAAAGCAGGATGAAACGAAAAGGCTGTTTCCGATGCATAGCGGACATTGAAAAATTTGTTTTTTTAAAAGGTCAGCTAATGACTGGCAGCCGTCTTTGGGACGGGGAAATCATATCGTGATATCACCAGCCCCAGCGGTTACCGTTACCCATCGGGCTGAACCCTGACCCGTTATTTCCCCATGGCATGCTGAATCCTGATCCGTTATTACTCCATGGACCGCTAAAACCTGACCGGTTATTGTTCCATGGACCGCTGAAATTTGTGCTGCGGTTGTTCCAGGGGCCGTTAAAGCCTGATTGATTATTATTCCAGGGGCCATCGAAACGTGTTCCCCGATCATACCTGCCGTCGTTTGGCCGGGCATAGTTTCTGCGCTGATCATAATTCCCATAAGCCGGTTGCCAGGCATTTTGCCGGCTTTGCCCAGGGTTGTTATGTGCCGGAACCGGGGCTGGTAACGGACTGCTTGGCGAGTTTGAGGTTTCGGTATCCGGTGTCTTGCTTTTCTCGGAGGTATCACCTGTCTCCAGATGACCGAACAGCTGTTGGTCGATATCGGAGGGCGGGAAATCACCATACCCGTGATTGTAATATCCTTTAGGTGTTTTTGACCAGTCGGCATCTGCACTGAAACTGAGGGTCATCAGACAGATTACTGGTAAACCCGTCCGGATCAATCTGTTGCTCATTTTTATCACCTGTACGAAGTTAAACGCCATACCTAAACAGTAACATATCTGACGTTCCTATCAAAAACAAAAAAGGATATCCGGGAGACTTAACGGAAGATATCCCGAGCATGATAGCCCGCCATATTCTTTGCGGGCCATCAGACAAGTTCAAAATCTGCTGTGACCCTGTTATTCGGGATATCTTTTAGATTGATAGAGACAGGACACAGGCGCATACGTGCAACGATAGAAGCCACCGCCTCATCTGTGATGGCGCCTTTTTTAAGTTTGCCCTTAAATTCGACATTAAGCGTCTGTATGCTCCGGTGCTCGTCGGTAATGACGGTTATCAGGCCTTCGCTCGATTTTAATACCAGGCCATATTCTGCCGCATTCATCCTGAAATACATGTGCTGGCAGGCCAGTAGCGCGTACATGAAAGCATCGAAGCCGGGCGTATTGTTGTTGAGATCAAATTCTTTCCAGTTGTCTCCGAGAAGATGTTCGACATGCAACTGATCGATATGGTTCTCGTCGCCAGTATAGAGGCATTGCAGCAGCATTTGAAAAGTCAGATCATTCATCTTTTTACGCAGGGTAGAAGCTATGTATCGTTTTATACACGGATTACAGCCCGGGTAAAATGACATAAGTCAATACACGGTTGTCTCGTTAAGGTTTCAGCAAAACAGTAGATGCTCTTCGGTATAGCATGGCTGCTGTCCTGTTTATTGATGGATTCTTGACTTAAGTAAAGTAAGTACAGAGGGGTGAAAAGGTAAAATACGGATCAATGGTGATGCGTGACCCGAACTTTTTTCAATACAGGTAAAAAATTATGACTGAAAAATTGTGGAAATTAAAAGAAGGCATCAAGCTCGATGATGATATCGCTGAAGAAGTCGCCAAGATTGCCTGTGGGCTAAAGTCGCTGGCCATATACACGGCGCTGGCATGTGAGAATGAAGACGACCCGAAAGAGTTGCAGGAAGTGGTCGATGCAGGTGTGGAGGCCATGAATAAACTCTTCGATCATTAAACCTGAATTAATAGAGGAGCCCTGAAATAAGTTAGGGAAACTCTGATTAATTCAGAACTCCCTTAGTGTAGACTGGGCTGTAAACCATGACAGCAAGGTTAGGGTGTACAGCGAAAATGCAGCAGGAAAATATACGCTATGTATTGGTGTGGTCAGGCTGGTTGCGTCTGAGCCACTGGTTGATCGCCGCAGGTGTCCTTTTTCAGATCTTCAGTGCCTGGGCTCTGAAACATGATGTCGCTGGTTATGAATACTGGTTAGACTGGCACCTTATTACCGGACAGATCATAGCGATGGCACTAGGCCTCCGCGTGATCCTTCTGTTTGTTCCTGTCGGTCAACGTTTTCCTGTCAGCGGTAACTGGCGCGCCTTCGTCCCCGAAGCAGCGCAGCTGCGA
>DROB01000374.1 GCA_011321985.1 Gammaproteobacteria bacterium
CAGTTTTACCCCCGACCTGAAAAATGGGCTGAGCGTGTATGAGATCTGCGCGACCTGCCATCTGCCTGAAGGCTGGGGCAATGATGATGGAGGTTACCCACAGATAGCAGGTCAGCACAAAAATGTCCTGATCAAGCAACTACTCGATATCCGCAGTGGTTATCGCGACAACCCTGCGATGTACCCCTTCGTACAGGAACGCACCATCGGTGGTAATCAGGCACTGGCCGATGTGGTCGCCTATATCTCGACCTTACCGATGAATCCCCGACACCGCAAAGGTCCCTGGTCTACACACCGGGATGAATACCTGGCCGGCAAGAAGATGTACAGAGAAAACTGCTCTGTCTGTCACGGTAACGGTGGCGAAGGCAATGATGAAAAAACCATCCCCCTGCTCTATGGTCAGCATTACCCCTATCTATTGCGACAGGTCAGACAGATAAAAAGCGGTCAGAGAAAAGTAAATCCGACCATGCAGGCGATCACAAAAAAACTGAGTGATGTTCAGATACAGCAGATCCTGGACTATGTTTCATACCTGCCGGTACCGGATGGCAAACGCGCCCCTTCGCTGAACTGGCGGAATACTGATTTTTACTAAAAGAGCCTGAATATGAGCAAAAAACTGAACCGCCGCCGTTTCCTGCAAACCTCTGCTGCCCTGGGTGGTGCTGCGATGACGAAGCAGACCGTAGCGGCCCATGCAGAACATCCGGTATCAGCGACGATCGGCGGGCGATTCTCGACACCGGCATTGATCCCGGCAAAAAAAGGCCCCCGTGTCGTCGTCGTGGGCGGTGGCTGGTCCGGTCTGACCATGGCGAAATACCTGAAGAAGAATAACCCGAAGTTCGATGTCGTACTACTGGACAAGAATGAACAGTTCGTTTCCTGCCCGATCAGTAATGTGTGGATGGCCGATCAGGTCAACCTGGATTTTTTAACCCACAGTTATGTCGAAGCCGCGCACAACAATGACTACCTGTTTCTGAATACCACCGCGCTGGAACTGGACAGGACCAGCAAGACACTGATAACGACACTGGGTAGCATAAAATATGATTATCTGGTGCTCGCTCCCGGCATCGATTACGACTACAGCCGTATCGGGGTCGATGATCCCGAAGATGAATATGCCCTGCGCATGCATTATCCCGCAGGTTTCAGTAACCACTCCGAGATCATGTCCATCAAACACAAGTTACAACGGTTCGAAGGCGGCACATTCCTGCTCACCGTGCCCGCCGGTAACTACCGTTGTATGGCGGCACCCTATGAACGTGCCTGCATGGCCGCGGCCATCTTCAAACGAAACAATATCCGTGGCAAGATCTTATTGCTGGATATGAACGCCGATGTACGCATAAAAGCCGATGGTTTCAAACACGCATTCAGTGAATATTATGCCGATATCATCCAGTATGAACCCAATGCCGCAATCGAAGCCGTGGATGCCAGGAGACGCGAGATAAGCACTGATTTCGACAGTTATACCTTCGATGATGCCGCTATCTACCCGCCGGTAAGGGCTGCCTCCATCATCGAACACTTCGGACTGAGTGACCCCAAAAGCCCGCAGAAAGAAGCCCACATCGATCCATTCAAGTATCACCTGATGGATGATGAGTTCGTCTACGTAACCGGAGACTCCCGCTCCCAGCCTTTTTCCAAAAGTGGTAATACGGCAAATTCAGAAGCACGTTATGTCGCCGAAGTTATCAGTGCCCACGCGGAGGGCAAAGAGATCGAATGGCGCAGCCCGCAGACCATGTGTTTCTCAGGTGTGCG
>DROB01000375.1 GCA_011321985.1 Gammaproteobacteria bacterium
AGTGCTACTATAGTAACATTTTTGATAAAAAAATCAAACATTTATTTTGATATAAAAATCAATTATTAGGTAAAAAGTACGATAATTGATTTTTATGTCAAATTTAACCGCTATGGGTTAATTCCCCGTGGCTTGTCCGAATTTTGTGCTAATCAGAGTGACCTCCTGTTTGAGACACGCCGTAAATACACCCCTGCTGTCGATGCTCACAAACGGGGGCACCCTCGTCACCAGTGCATGCCCCGTCCGTTTGCGGCGGATGGTTTATTGCTGTCGGGGGCGGAATATGGTTGATAATTCAGTGAGCCATTCATGTTGCTAACCCCGTTATTATCCTGCGATACTCATTGCTCCAGCAGTTCTGCTTCCATCGACAGGTATACCTGGTAGGCATTAATCCGATTACCTTCAGCAAAGGCGGGCAGATTTTTAAACTCGGACCAATCAGCTTCGGCGTAGACCTCGTCAAACGGGGTCAGATCTTCGATGCCTGTTCCCATTACTTTTCGTAAGTAGGCGAGGTAACGCCGTGTTAATGATATGGTACTGCCGGGGTTTCTTGATGCCGGGCCGTGGCCGGGAATTAGTGCTGTCAGTCCATGGGTTTCCAGTCTGGTTAATGTATCTAACCATTTTTTTGAATCAGCACTGCCAACAAAGGGTATACGTCCCTGAAATATGATATCGCCCGAGAACAAAACTTTATCCGGTTCGACCAGCATGGTCATGTCACCATCGGAATGCGCCTTGCCCATGAAGTTGATGACAAAAGTGATACCGCCCAGAGTAAAAGTCGTCGATTTCTCGACGGTGACATCGGGTAAGACCAGGTGGGTGTTCTCATTGACCCAGGGGTCAAGGGAGAACTGCCGTTCTTCCAGACGACTTGATGCGGCTTCTGATCGGATATATTTCTGTGCCCCCAACGGTGCGATAATCTCCGCACCGAGTTCTTCGAATACCTGTAAGCCATAGATATGATCGGCATGAAAATGGCTGACTACCACTTTTTTGACTGGCTGATCGGTGATGGTTTTTATTTTTTGTATCAGCTTATGGGCGAGAGACGGCGTACCCAGGGAATCAAAGACGACCACACCATCGTTAGTGACGACAAAACCTGCGTTAGAGATAAAGCCTTCATTATCGGTGGCAATACCAGGGATGCCTTCGACATAATAGACGTGTTCCGATACTCTTTTGACTTTCATGTCTACGGAGGTAGGCGCGTATTCTGTAGCAGATGCCTGTGCCAGTAGTGGCTGGTTGAATAGCATGAGAAATAATACGATTACCTGCCACGGTAATGATCTATTGCATGTAAGCATGACCTTCCTCGTATTGCAGTCTTATGATCTCAGCATCTCCCATCGGTACCATCTCGATGAAACCATGGATATCTTCAGGTTCGTATCCCTGGCCTGCCGCTGCGATTTTACACATCTTGATCTTCAGGGCTTCACTTTCGACCAGGCTCTGCGCGCGTTGCATCAAATCTTTATATTTTGAATAATTTTTGATGGCAAAGAAATTGAGTTCAGGGCCATGCAGGACCAGTACGATGGATTGATCGAAGGGATCGGCTCCGGTGATCTTGCTCAGGTGGCTGGCTCGATCCAGTACACTTTTTACCTGGCCGACCGTTTCGACATGAACATCGTAAACGACTTTTTGAGGTTTATATACGGTCGGGGTCAGGTCAGCACCACCCCAGGGTGCGGCGGTATCTGCAAACAGTGGTGCGCTGAACAAAAGATTGACGAGTAAGCTGGAATAAAAAAATAGTCTGGTCATTAGGACTCTCCTGAAGTTTCCTCATACATTAAAGTATTAGACGCGGTAACAACAGAGAATATTCACTAAATTTATGAGCAGAAAATAAAATGCAGCGTGAGTAACCAGCTCACGCTGCGAGCTTACCCTCAGGAGAGAGGTAGGTAAGCTGAGGCATAACCGTAGGAACTATGAAAACCTACGATGGGTATATACTAAGAGGATGGATGTTCTGATGGTTTGATGCAGGTCAAGAATTGAAGATTTATTTTTATTTTTCATCCGATCTTTGCTGGATCAATATTTCTTTTTCAGATCGCGTTAAGTTCTTGATGGCATATTCTCGTTTACATGCTGCAGAACGGGAGTTCGAGGATTCGGTATAGGCGAGTTTGACTGGTCGTCTGCCCAGTGTGTATTTGGCACCATTTTTTTCGATACCGTTATGTTCATCCAGGCGTTTGTCTACATCCAGCGTTATGCCGGTATACAGGCTGTCGTCGGCACAGCGGAGGATGTAGATAAACCAGGTTTTTGTGCTCATTGCTGTTATGTCTGAATAGCGGTCGGCTCAAACGGTGCCCCCATGAACATCTGGATAACCTAGACAGCATCCAGCTTGCGCATCGATGAAGGTAGTAGTCTCATATCGACCAAAGAGGTGATGAATGCTTTGCCAAAACTGGCCTCTTCTTCATAGACGATCTTGTAGTATTGTATCTTCATGGTCAATGCGCTACCGAAGATGATGGATATGAAGGTGAGGATCGAACCTAATGCCAGTGTCGACATACCGGTAATGCCTTGCCCGATGGTGCAACCCAGGGCGAGTACGCCACCGAAGCCCATGAGCGTTGCTCCCAGCAGATGATTTCGTAAATCCCTGAGATCTGCAAACCACTCGATGCGGAAGGACCGACTGATGAGCGACCATAATAGTGAGCCTAAGATAACCCCGAAAACAGAAACCAGTCCAAATGTCAGTAAGGTCGGGTCAAAACGGTCTTTGACATAACCATAAGTTTGACCGATAGGGTTAACGAAGGTGAATGATTGTGGGTTCAGGGCACGACCGGTCGCTGGTTTGCCTTCATCATCTTCCGCCAGCATGTCCCACTCAGCATAATAGTCGGAGAGAGAGTAATTTTCGTCTTCAGCTATAATGCCGATATTGCTACTGATATACCATGCGGAGAGGATGACCAGACCGATCATCAGACCAGCGAGGATGTTATCTTTGCTGCTGCGGAAATCAGCGGCTTTGAAAACATAAAATAACATGATACTGGCGACCAGTAATCCTGTGATGAGTCGCAGGGTAACGGCATCTTCATTGCCGATAGCATGGCTGATAATAGCGCCTACATCCTGATTGCTGTCCAGAGAAACAGCTAAAGGATTGACCCAGTCGTAAAACAGGACGCTGTATAAAGTCTTGTCACTGTCAGGAAAGGGTGAAGTCATGTAGAACGCGATGATGGCAATGATGATAAAAACAAAGACAGATTTTATGTTTCCACCACCGATGCGGATCAGGGTTTTGTTACCGCAACCACTGGCGAATGTCATGCCGATACCGAATAGCACACCACCAAGGATATTTTCGATGTAGATAAGCTGTGTTCCGCGGTAGGGAGGGAAAGCATCAGTCGCATTGATCATGCCCATATATTCGAGAATACTGACACCGATAGTTGCGACAGCTATAGCAAGTAGCCATGCTCTGAATCGTCCGTAGTCACTCATGTTGACCATGTCGGAAACAGCGCCCATGGTACAAAAATTGGTTTTATTGACCACTGCTCCAAGGATGATGGAGATGATGAGAGTGGACCATAAGAAGAAGGAGTGGCTCTCTACAAAAGATTCAAAGATCATATTTTCACCTGTGATGATAGTGTTGATACTAATAGTTAATTCTTATCGGGCACGTCCTCCGCACTCGCTGGAAAGTATACTCGGTATACACATAAACAGAAAGCGATGAGCGGTATAACGCTGTATACATAGACGAATCACCGCTACTTTTATTCCAGTTTTTGGTGATGAGGATAGTGGTTTCTACCTGTTTTTGGTTGCGGACATTAAAAACTTTAGAAATATATCTGTCGCAGAGGACGTGCTCGAGCGAAGTAATAAATTCCACGGGGACATAAAAGAGGTGAAGATGTGTGGTTTTGCAGGTAGGGCATTGCCCGACCTGAAAAAGGTGTAGGAGCGGAATTTATTCCGCGAGCAGAGGCCAGGTCAAACTACAGGTCGTATATTTTCAACCAGTACGAAATATCCGTTTATAGCCGATATCCACCTCCGTGCTTCTATGGCCAAGAAACCAGGTTTCCACACTCACCAGTGTGAACATTTGCAGGGTGTATCTCTTTGCATGAAAGACCTATGAATTATAGAGTGGCCTCAACGTGGATGACGACTTATTCTTTTGTTTTTCACTCAATGGCTTCTCCTCATTAAACACACGTAATAATGTTTTACCGTCCCAGTTTTTTTCTTC
>DROB01000376.1 GCA_011321985.1 Gammaproteobacteria bacterium
CCTGTACCGTATGCGCGTAAAGATATTCGCCATAAAGTTTCTCCTCGTCTTACTTTGATGGTGCGCATTTCGTTCTTTCTTTCTGTGCCTTCTTCTTTCAGGGTTTTGAGATAACCTTTCTCGGGGAAATTATTTCCTGATACTTTATTATCGGCTGTCATGTCTTTACCAACGATGGTAGACACTTGCTGGGCCAGAGTTTTGTCTGATCGGCCCCTTTTTTTCGACTGACTGACATCGACTTTATTGAAGTGGTTATCTACTTTTCTGGAAACATTGGTTGCCTTATCCGAGGCTTTGACTTCGGTGATATCTTTTTCACTATAATTAGCTGTTATTCTTTTATTTTTTTTCAGCTCTTTGAAAGCACTGATGTACTCCTCATCTGACAATTTATCATTGTCTCTCTGGTCGTCTCCTCGGGAAGTCTTCGGGATCGTCTGTCGAGAACGGGTCAGTTCATCGAGTTTGAAATTTGTTGACCTGACTTCCTGGGTGATGGCTTCGACGATGGTGACCGTTTTGACTGCTGGTGATGGCTTTTCCTGATTATTCTGGCTTATCGATAATTCACCTGCTTTATTCACTGATGTTGTTTCTATCATGGAAGAAGGTTTACCATCGGCACCGTTGTTACTCCATAACATCCACATCAGGATGAATATGACAGTGAATGCGATAACATTGGATATGATCAGTGTTGCGATAAACTTGTTATTTGCAAATTGCATAGGATTTACCTTATTGTTTATCGACAGCGTTACTCTCGGGTAACACAGTGGTTAGTCCAAAAGATTTCCATGCCTGCATACCGCCACGATAATACTGGATCTTATCGGCAGGGTATCCTGCGCTGATTAAACCTTTGATCGCTCTGGGAGATTGGTCACACCATGGGCCATTACAGAACAGGGTCAATCGTATGGCCCTGGAATAATCTGTTTTTCCTGATTTATCTGCAGTAGCACCGAAGAGTTGTAATATCCGATCTCGTTTAGGCGAGGCCTCGGTGAATATCACGAAGGGCGTATTGACGGCACCCGGTATGGTTTCACTGTTGTACCAGTCAGGCATGCGGGCATCGATCAACAAACCTTTTTCATTGGCGACATCGTGCTGAAGAAATTCGAGCAACTCCAGCTCGCCTATAGTACGAACACCTTGAGCAGCAATAATGGGATGAATGCAGAAGGGAGGACAGGGGCGTGAGGTTTTTGTAAAATCATCGGCTAATCGATTATCGGTATCCTGTATTCTTTCTACGGTGACGGGCACACCTTGATGGTTGACGATGATGGAGCCGATGTCAGCGGTGATCTTCACCTTTCGTGAGTCGTCCGCAGACTGCACGGACAGGCTGCAGGATATCGCCACTATCAAAAGAACCCATCTACTGTGTAAGTTGCTGTATCTATACATATATTCACTATCGCCTGTGGGGTGATTAAAGGCTAACACATTGTCGCAGGATATTGCATCGTATCACTGTGTTTAGAACAAATCCAGAGGCTTTTTGTGAAGATGCTATCACTCGATAGTGCTTGAAACGGAGGATTATTTCCGTAATCTTGTTACCATGGCGGTAGATAAGAATAATCTCAGGAAAATTTTGTTGGTGGTGCTGTTTTTACTATTGGCTGACAGCTGTATCGCTGCTGAGCCGTGGGGGAAAACGGAAGGGCATGGGCTCGCTACCTTGATATTCAAATCCACAG
>DROB01000377.1 GCA_011321985.1 Gammaproteobacteria bacterium
ATTTAAAACTGACCGATTTCATGCTGAAGGACCATCCACCCAAACCCAGAGGGGTCAATAAGGCCACGACCACGAGCAGAGCAAATAATGGTGTGAGCAGAAAAAAACAGTCAAGTATCGTCTCTCCGAGAATGCCGACGATCTGGTCCGGATTTATCTCACTCGCATTCTGTATCGAAAGTCCTTTCTTTAAGGTATCACTCAAGCCCTGTAAAATACTTTCACCCATCAACAAAAAACCTGCTCCGGAAGCCATCAACAGTGCCATACTATTTAATTCTTTCGAGCGCGGTACCTGGCCTTTCTCGCGAGATTCACGTAATTTCTTAGGCGTTGCCTGTTCGGTGCGTTCCTGTCCGGTTTCCTGTGACATAAAAAACTAATCCTTAAGCACTGGCCAGAAAATACTGGATGAGTTCCTGAGCCTGCATCATCAGACGGCTGAGGTGTGAGGTCAGTGTCGGCAGGGTCAATATGATAAAAGACAATCCGACCATGATCATCACGGGAAAACCGACGGCGAATATATTCAACTGGGGCGCAGCACGCGTCGTCACACCAAAAGCCAGATTCACTAACAACAATGCCGCAACGGCAGGCAGGGCAACCAGCATGCCACCTGCAAACATATCACTACCCCAGTTGACCAGTTGCCACAATCCGTCACGTGAAGGAACCAACATACCTACAGGCAGATTTTGAAAACTTTTAGCCAGCATATCGATCAGTACGAGATGCCCATTGAGTGCGAGAAATACCAGTGTCACCATGATCAGAAACGCCTGACTGACAACAGGTGCCTGCATGCCATTCTGAGGGTCGATTATCGAAGCGAAACCGAGCCCCATCGCCATGGCTATACTCTGACCGGCAATAATGAATGCAGCAAACACCAGCTGTATGATGAAGCCCATCGCGACACCGATAAGGATCTGATGAACACTGATCAATAATGCCTGACCACTGATCAGATCAACATCGGGTGGCGCAGGCAGGACGGGAACCAGCATCCAGGCGATGAAAAATGCCAGCAATACCCGGATACGCACCGGTACACTTCTGGCTGAAAATACAGGTACGGCAGCAAACATGGCTCCTATACGCATGAACGGCCAGAGAAGTGTTGCTAGCCATGTGGTTAATTCAGCGCCGGTAAAATTCATCTGCTCAGGATTGTCCGATCAATTCAGGAATACTCACTATCAGATTTGTAGTGAAATCAGTCAGCACCGCTAACATCCATGGTCCGGCTATCAATAATGCAAGTGCCAGCACGATCAGTTTGGGTATGAAGGTTAATGTCATCTCCTGGATCTGTGTCGCCGCCTGAATCATACCGACGAACAGACCGATCGCCAGCGCCGATAACAACATGGGTGCAGATAGTAATGCGATAACCCATAATGCATCACGTCCGATATCAAGTACCATTTCAGGTGTCATAATATTTTCTCCTTACACACTCACACATAAAAACTCGATGCCATCGTTCCCATGATCAATGACCAGCCATCGATCAATACGAACAACATCAGTTTGAAAGGTAAAGAGATAATCATCGGCGACAACATCATCATACCCATAGACATCAGCACACTGGCGACCACGATATCGATAACGAGGAAGGGGATAAATATCAGAAACCCGATCTGAAAAGCCGTTTTTAATTCGCTGGTAACAAAAGAAGGTAGCAATAATGAAAAAGGTACTCTCACATCAGGGTCCAGTTTTCCATAACCGGCTATATCAGCAAACATTGCCAGATCAGTCTCTCGGGTCTGGTTTATCATAAAATCATAGAAAGGTTTCGAAGCTTTTTCGAAAGCCATCTCAGAACTCATCTTTTCATCCAGATAGGGTTTTACTCCTGAGGTATAAGCACTGGTAAAAACAGGCGACATGATGAAAAATGTCAAAAAAAGTGAAAGGCCCAGAAGGATCTGATTCGACGGTGTCTGTGCCGTGCCGATAGCCTGGCGCAGTATCGATAGTACGATGATGATCCGCGTGAATGATGTCGTCATGATGAGTGCTGCCGGTAACAGACTGAGCACGGTCATCAGAGCCAGGATCTGGATCGTTACGGTATAGGTCTCGCCACCATTTGCAGCCGGCGTTACCGTCAATGCCGTCAGCCCCTGGGCAGCAAAAACATCAAGCATTGGTGTCAGTAACAGACCCAGTGTCAGAAGCATTTTTAATCTGAACATCATCTTAACCTTCATTTGAACCTGCTTTTTTATCACTGGCACTGATCGATGCACTCAACATCGCAGATAATTTTTCAGAGAAAGTATTCACATCGGGATCACCTGACTTTTTCCTCTGGACATCAACAGGTGAATTAAGGACATGTAATGTGTTGATATGACCCGGTGAAACGCCAACGAGAAGTTGCTCATCGCCCACCTGTAACAGAATGACACGTTCGCGCGCACTCATATTGAGGCCACCCAGTATCTTTAAAAAACCATTGCTGGATGATTGCAGACGGTGCATACGGCGAGCCAGCCAGGCGAGAACAACAATGCACAGGATTACGACAACCAGGCCAAGTATCAATTGCAGTAGATAACTACCACTCATAGGATCATTCGACATTACGGTGGAAACATCTTTTTCTTCCGCTGATAATACGTCTATCGATACAACCATAGACATGAACAGGAAAAGGATTCTTTTTATTTTATTTTTTTTCAGCAACATGATTCGTTATTATTGTTTTTTACTGTATTTCAATCCGGGTTATCATCTGAGTTTTTTAACTCTTTCTGCCGG
>DROB01000378.1 GCA_011321985.1 Gammaproteobacteria bacterium
GAACTATTTTAGCTAGCTGCATTGCACTAACACTTAGTATTTCAGCACCACTGTATGCAAAAGAGGTTGATAAAAAGGCACCGGTTGCGGCAGAAACACAGGCATTGATCCAACTTGCGACTGATGGTAATTCAAAATTACTCCTCGAAATTATTGGATCACTAACGGATATTAACCAAACGAATAAAGCCGGCGATACCGCATTGCACGCAGCAGCCCAAAAAGGTCGCAATGATGTCGTTAAAATACTACTAAAAAATGGTGCCAAACAGAAGATAAAAAATGTTAAAGGCCAGACAGCGATGCTGGCAGCTGCAAACGCTGGCCATGCCGATACAGTCGAAATTTTGCTTGATGCCGGTGCAAGACTGCGCGCTGAAGACGACGAAGGCGCAAACGGTATGATTCTGGCTGCGTACGAGGGTCACCTCGAAGTTGTCAAACTGCTGACGGAGAGGGGTCTGGAGCTCAATTCCACCGATGACGATGGTGCAACCGCATTGATCAACGCCTTACTCGGTGAAAAGACCGACGTTGCTTTATACCTCATTAACGCCGGCGCAGATCTGAATATACAGGATGAATATGACAATACTGCACTGCTGGTCGCTGCTCAACATAATGATACTGAGACGGTAAAATTACTGGTCAAAAAAGGTGTCGACATAGGCTCGACAGACAGCTTGAACAATCAGGGAATGATCTACTCAATCTGGAAGAACAACCGTGAACTTATCGATCTATTCCTTGATAACGGTGCCAGCATCGAATCTACATTTGTCCACAAAACCCGCCCACTAATGGCTGCTGCCAGTCTGGGTAACGTAGAACTGGTGAAATATTTTGTAGAAGAAAAAGGGGCTGATATAGAAGCACGAGATGGCAGTCAATCAACCGCCTTATTATATGCTGCACGTAAGAATAAGGTAGATGCAGTTAATGCACTACTAAAACTTGGTGCCGAAGTCGATGCAGCAGACAAGTATGATCGTACCCCGCTGATTATCGCTGCAACACTGGGCAACGTTGAATCCGTCGATGCTTTATATAGAGGTAAGGCAGATATCAATCACCAGGGAAAATCGAAAAAGACTGCTTTATACTGGGCAGCAGATAGTAACCACATCGATACCGTTAAATATCTACTTGAGCATAAAGCCGATCCCAACCTGGCAGAGTCAAAAGGCGTTACACCTCTGATGCTTAGCAGCATGAACGATAACCGTGAAACAGTAAAAGAACTTCTGGCTCATGGCGCAGACATTAATGCCATATCAAAAGGTAGTGTAACTGCACTGATTTTTGCTGCCGTCGCAGGTAAGACACAAGTCGTACAGCTCTTACTCGAAAACAAACCTGATCTTGAAATCAAGGATATCAATGGTCGCACCGCAATTTTTTATTCCGGCGGAAGAAACTTTCCTCGTATAACGGCCCTGTTGATAAAAGCCGGCATCAAAGTCAACCACATTGATGTCCACGGCAAAACACCATTGGACTACGCGATTCAAAACAACAAACCCGATATCATCAATATCTTGAAAAGTCATGGTGGTAAAACAGCGGCAGAAATAAAGGATGATGAATAAACTGTAATAGCTCAAACTTGAGCAAACAGACACGGCCAGAAGCCGACAGTCAATTCAGGCGCAAATCGCGGTTTGTAAACCGCGATTGTTAGTAGGTGTTCTCCAACAGCCATGTGTTGAAATCGGTCTTATCAAATAATCACGAATGTCAGTTATAAGTCGGAAGCAGACTTTAAATCCTGGATGATCACAGCCTAATCAAGGTTAAAGTAATACAAACAAACTATTCTGTCATCTCGACCGGCGGGAGAAATGACAGTTGATGTTTATCTGTAGCGACCGGTAATCACTTTTAGCTTCCAGAGATAAAACAATACCGGAATAACCAGCATAGAAACTAACGGCGCAGTAATCATACCGCCTATCATCGGCGCAGCGATGCGTTGCATCAGCTCAGAACCGGTACCCGCACCGATCATGATTGGAAGCAGGCCGGCAAAAATTACGGCTACCGTCATCGCCTTGGGTCGCACACGCAAAACGGTACCTTCGATAACACATTCACGCAAAGCTTCAGCCGTGGTCGGCTGATGTTTTTTGACTGCCTGGTTAAGATACACCAGCATGACCACACCAAACTCTGCAGCCACACCCGCCAACGCAATGAAACCGACACCCACTGCAACTGACAGATTGTAATCCAGAAAATATAACAACCAGACACCACCGACCAGTGCCAGAGGCAGCGCGCCCATCACCATAAATGCTTCTGTCATATTTCTGAAGTTAAGATACAACAAAACAAAAATCAGTATCAATGTCAGCGGTACGATGACCATCAGACGATCCACCGCACGAATAAGGTATTGATACTGCCCTGCCCAACTGATGGAATAACCCGCTGGCAGCTCAATCTGTTCAGCGATGAGTTTCTGTGCCCGATGCACATAAGACCCCATATCACTGCCTTTGATATCGATATATACCCAGCCGTTTAACCGGGCATCCTCGGTTTTTATCAACGCCGGGCCATCTTTGATGGTGACTTTTGCCACTTCCTGCAAGCGTATCTGCTCACCAGTAGAGATAAACACCGGCAGATCATTCAAGGCATCAATAGAATCACGAACGTATCGAGGATAACGCAGATTAACCGGATAACGCTCACGACCTTCTACTGTGTATGTCAGATTCTTTCCGCCCACAGCAAGATCTATAACCTCATGGACATCTGACACGCTCATTCCATAATGTGCCGCTTTATCCCTGTCGATATCGATGTCTATGTATCTGGCTCCACCCACACGTTCAGAAAAAACACTGTTCGTCTCGGGCATCTGACGTATTACCTGCTCGACACGTTCGCCGATTGCCTGAATAACATTCAGGTCAGAGCCGGCAATCTTTATTCCGATGGGCGTTTTTATTCCCGTTGCCAACATATCAATACGTGCAGATATAGGCATCAACCAGGCATTGGTTACGCCGGGAAATTGCACCTTGGCATCCAGTTCAGCGATGATGTCTTTCATACTCACGCCGTCACGCCACTGCTCATGTGGTTTTAATTGAATCGTGGTCTCGATCATCGTCAATGGTGCCGGATCCGTGGCTGTTTCTGCACGGCCGACTTTACCAAATACGGTCTTCACTTCCGGTACGGTTTTGATCAGACGATCAGTCTGCTGCAATAACTGTCTGGCTTTACCCACGGAGATACCCGGCAATGTTGTCGGCATGTACAACAGGTCGCCCTCATCCAGTTCCGGCATAAATTCCGAGCCCGACTGTAACAGCGGCCAGCTGGCAGACAAGACCAGCAACAGAGTCAAAACCAGCGTTAACCCCGGTCTATTAAGTACGGTGCCAATCAATGGCAGATAGGCTTTGATTAATCCGCGATTCAAAGCGCTTTCATTTTCACTACGAATTTTCCCCTTCACCAGATACATGATCAAAGCCGGCACCAGCGTAATCGATAATCCTGCCGCTGCCGCCATGGCAAACGTTTTAGTAAAAGCCAGTGGTGCAAACAGTCGGCCTTCCTGCGCTTCTAAAGTAAAAACCGGCAGAAAACTCAGTGTGATAATCAACAAAGAGAAGAACAGAGCGGGCCCCACTTCCAGCATAGCCTGTTTCATTACTGCAATACGGTTACTTCCTTCAACGCTTTTATCATCACACCCGTCATCGCCATGGAGCTCTAGTTGTTTATGCACATTCTCGATCATCACGATAGCGGCATCGACCATGGCACCGATTGCGATGGCGATACCGCCCAGTGACATGATGTTGGCATTGATGCCCTGTGTTTTCATAATAGCAAAGGCAATAAGAATACCGACGGGTAAACTTAATACAATGACCAGTGATGAGCGGAAATGAAACAGGAATATCGCACAGACGATAGCAACCAGAAAAAACTCTTCCAATAATCTATTTTCTAAAGTATCGACGGCATTGGTTATCAACGTTGAGCGATCGTATGTCTCGACGATCTCGACACCGTCAGGCAAGCCTTTTTTTAACGCTTCGAGACGTTGTTTTACTTTTTCGATTGTCAGCAATGCATTTTCACCCGCGCGCATCACGATGATGCCACCGGTTACTTCGCCCTCACCATCCAGATCGGCAATGCCACGACGCATCTGTGGTCCCATCCGGATATCCGCAAAATCCCGCAGCAACAGAGCCGCACCGGCTTCTTTTCTCGTCAGATAAGGGATGCGACCCAGATCGTTGATACTCTTGATATAACCCTTACCGCGGATCATATATTCAGCTTCGCCCATCTCGATAACAGAGCCACTGACTTCCTGGTTAGCATCAATAATCATTTTTTTAATAATCGGCAAAGACAGTTCACTGGCACTCATACGATTGGTATCGAGTATGACCTGATACTGTTTGACCATGCCGCCCACCGTCGCCACTTCAGAAACACCTGGCACGGTCTGCAATTCATATTTTAAAAACCAGTCCTGTATGCTACGTAGTTGTGCAAGGTCATGGTTGCCTTTTCTATCAACCAATGCGTATTGGTAAATCCAGCCAACACCACTGGCATCCGGGCCTAATTGTGCATTCGCACCCGGTGGTAACTGATCGCGTACCTGGTTGATATATTCCAGTACACGCGAACGTGCCCAGTACTGGTCAGTACCGTCTTTAAAAATAACATAAACATAGGAATCGCCAAAAAAAGAATAACCGCGTACATTGGTTGCACCAGGCACAGACAACATGGCACTGGCAAGCGGGTAAGTAACCTGGTCTTCTATGATCTGTGGTGCCTGACCGGGAAAAGATGTTTTGATGATCACCTGAGCATCAGAAAGATCAGGCACAGCATCTAATGGTATGGTACGTGCCGACTGTATACCCCACACCGAAAGTAACAGAGCAAGCAGCAGAATTAAAGCACGGTTATCTATCGACCAATCTAATATTTTTTCAATCATTATTTTTCGATGCCCTACTCTTTAAATACATCTACTTACAGCCATTAGCGGACAACCAACAACCAAAGCCAAAAGCTTTAACCACAGAGTCCGCAGGGGTACGCAGAGAAAACCTGTTTTAATTACTGCGCCTGCGGCGTGGCAACCAATACAACTCTGCGTACCTCTACGGTTTAACATTATTCTTTAAAGTCAGCTAATGTTCGACGGCGGACATACGACGATAACTTGCCTGCAAGCTACTTTCCGAATCAATAAGAAACTGTGCTGAAACAACAACGGTATCACCTTCTTCAATCCCTTCCAGTATTTCAACCTCATTATCATTTGAGATACCGGTTTCAACGACAACCGGTTTAAAGCGGCCTTCTCCCAAAGCAACGATGACACGCTTTTCACCGCGTGAATAGATGATGGCTTCACGCGGCAGTGTCAACGTATCCTTCTGCACCTGGCCATAGACATTACCGACCACATACATACCCGTTTTAACCACACTGTGTGGTGCATTAAAAGTAAGTTCGACACCGATGTTCTGTGAATTGATATTAATACTTACTGCACCACTGCTCACCCTTCCCTTCCACGGTTTATTAGAGTCATGTGGCAAGATGATATCGACCTCCTGGCCTGGTTTTATCCAGCTGGCATCACGTTGGAAAGCATTAGCTAAAACTGTCACCCGCATCAGACCACCGAGCGTAAACAGCAGTGCGTTAGAATTCACTTCGTCGCCAGCATCTACCTTCAATATTTCAACTTCGCCAGCAAATTTTGCATAAAGTGTAATAACTGGCGATGTTACTTTCGTTTCTTCGAGAGTAGCAATCTGTTCATCAGTCATGCCTGCTGCTCTCATCAACAATCGTGTTTTTTTGAGTGTTGGCTCGACCGTTTGCTCTTCAGTTACCACTTCATCAGACTCGACCAGTGTTTCCTCACCGGCTTTAGCATTCGCCTCCCCGGGGCTTTCATCATTACCACTGGAAGCTGCAGGGGCAGCCATGGATACACCTTCATCAGATTCATCTTCTTTACTTTTTTTCTGTTCCGTTTCTTTAGCCAGTAATTCCAGGTGTTTCTCTTGCACCAAAACCAGATCATCCAGCTCGATATCTATCAGTGGGTCACCTGGCTCGAGCCACTGTCCTTGTTTAAAATGGAGTTTAACGACTCGACCTTTTGCCGGTGCCTTATAACGTATAAAGTTTAATTTTTGAATCTTGGTAATAAAACCCGGTGTTTCTATCTGACGTACCAGGGTTTTACGTTCTACCTGAGCAACACGAACCCCCATATTATTAATCATGGTTGATGATACTCTGACTGTCGGGTATGAGACATCACCATCACCAACTTTGGATTCTACTGTTTTAATCTTAACCAGATCCATCCCACAGATAGGGCAAGTGCCCTTTTCACCTGAAACGATCTGTGAATGCATCGGGCAGACATAATCAGGATCGAGGTGTTTTTTTGCGTGCATGATAGCCGATTCAGAAACGCTTATATCCTCATCCTGCGATGATGCCAGATAATGGTCTATTGATACGCCGGCAATGACACCGGCAGTAAGAAGCAGGACGATGGAGATTAGTTTTTTCATCATTAGTTACAAATTAAAGCATGTCAGAGTCTTTGGGATAATAATCTTATTTTAGACCTTACCGTGAAATATAACTGCTATTAGATGTGAAATCATCTAAAGATATGCCATCAATACCGTTTAATTTTTATCTTCAGCATCAATGACAACAATACTACGTATAGATACAGGAAACATAGGTGCATTGGCAGCATATGGCCCAAAACCCTGCGTCCTTACTCTCGATATCTTATCCATCACCTCCATACCTTTAACGATTTTCCCAAATACACAATAACCCCAGCCAGCAATTGTCTTATCCTTGTGGTCGAGTATCTTATTATCCGCCATATTGATAAAAAACTGATTCCTGGCAGAATCCGGATCATTGTTACGTGCCATAGCGATGGTACCACGTAGATTTTTTAAACCGTTATCCGCTTCATTTTTGACAGGATCAAATGTATCGACCAATTTGTTATCATGATTATAGCCACCACCCTGATTCACAAAACCTTTCACCACCCGGTGAAATAGAGTGTTGTTATATCTCCCTTCATTGACATAATGCAAAAAATTTTTCACTGTTTCTGGTGCTTTATCCGGGAACAACTCGATAATAACCGATCCTTTATTGGTATCCATTTTAACTTTAATATTTTCAGCCATCGCAGTATTTGTAACGGTGACGCATACTAAAAATAACGTGTTCGCTAAAATTCTGGCTAATCGGTTCATTTTATGTGTTTTCATAATAAATTTTTCCTGATTCAGGAGTGACACTTCTCGTCCCCATGCTCCTGCGCTATTGGTGTCCGGTTAAAATAATCTAACAGAAAAAGCGATTAATTATCCATAGGTGAACGCTAATAAACGCAAATAAAAAACCTTTATTATTTCTCTTTGCATTTATTAGTGTTCATCTGTGGACTAAATATGACTTCTCGGCGGCACCTTGACGATATTCTACAATCATCACTGTTTTTAATCGGACACTAATGATGTTCCTGCATGGGAACGAGAAACTATCGATTAATCATCATTTCTCGAATAGATGTCAAAGTCTCTATTGCTTTGTTATATTTTCGCTGCTTGATTTGGTGACGCGCTTTTTTTAAAGCCGGGACTGCATCAGCCTTATGTAGATTTACTGCCTGTAACACCCCTATAGCATCTTTAATTTGCACCTTTGCCAAATGAGCATTAACTTTTTTATCTCTATAGTGATCCAGGTGGGTTGCATAATCCAGTAACTGGATGGCTGAACGAACATTCTCATCGGCATTCAATACACGCAGAAAAGCAGCAACATTAACCAGTTGTGCACCGTTCAGACCGACCACTGGTGAAAGAACTTCGCCATTTCGCAGGTGCCGCTGCGAAGTATAAAAAGCAATCATACCCTCCACCGTATCCATCTGGTTTGCGTGGAAGAATGGGCCTGTATCAGCAGCTTCGATGACAGTCGGCACATTAAATAAATTCGAGCCACTTCCAAAACCATCATCAAATGGCATATTTTCACCGTAGATAACATCACCTGGTTGATCCATCAGCTCTTCTACGCGCGGCGCAAACGAACGATTACTACTTTCGAATGCCGGTGGTGTAATATCCGCTGGAAAAACAAAATCTGGATCGGTATTGGCACCACCATTAAAGTGGCAGGCGTTACAGGGCAAGCCATTCGCCAGCCCTTCTCCCATATAGTTGAGACGCCCTCTTTCAGCTTTCTTGTTTACTAATGTTATGTCGTTAAAATTATCAAATTCCTGCTGCCGGCCAAGCGATAACATATACGCTTCGAGAGCATCTTTTTCATATTCTGTTGGCAAACGAAAATCGACACCCGCCTGACGGTTGAGCGTTTGCGTAAAATGTTGTTTGATTGCACCGTTCACAAAATCACGTAAAGTGCCATGCAAGGTATCACCATCACTGGGTGCGCCGTCCCCACTCCAGCCTGTGCGTTCATCGTGAGCCGCTGCAGCCCCGTCAGCAGAAGTACCATCATTAGCTAACGCTGAGGGTGGTGTCAATGAAGTTCGCATTGCCAGAATATGCGGCACACTGCGCAGGGTGAAATTATTTTCCAGGTCATCAAAACCGTTGGTATTCTCAAGGATCAGACCCAGCTTTCGCATCATTTCCGGTTTTTCAAAATTTTCAGCCAGAGGATTGGGCTGAGGTCGCTCGGCGACGAACAAGGGATCATCATCCGGTAAAGAAGCAATATATTTAACATCGATTGTAAAATTATTACTTTCAGGGTGGCAGGTTCCGCAGGTTCTGCCATTGCCGTCAAATGTCTCGTTGAAGAATATTGCCCTGCCATCATTAATCAGCTGTGCATCAGGATGATCTGCTGGCACGATGCCGTCAGCGTAGGTGACCAACGGGAATAGTATCAATACAAAAGCGATGAAAACTGCCATCAGTATCAAACCGATAGCGGCGGAAAGTGATATTAACTTTTCAATCTGTGATGTATGTATCTGCCGATGAAGGTTCATTCTATATCTCCTGGCCTCTTGTTTTTTCTGTAACCAATATACAACTTCCGTGTTATACCTGTTCTGTTCTGTTCTGTTCTGTTCTGGTATCGCGGTTTACAAACCGCTCCTGCGGGTGAGGGCCATAATTGCAGGAACGGTTTGTAAACAACAATTTTTATAAAAAAGAAAAGGCCCGGTCCTTAAAATATCAGAACCGGGCCTTGATCTTATGTTATCAAATTACAATAACATTCACTGTCATATCATTGACCTCTAACTTACAGCTCACCATTGGTGAAGAAGCGGTTAGAACCCACTTTTATGAATGACATACCGTGTGGTGTACCATTACCTGCACCCGGATTACGAGCACCGGCTACTGGCCATGATTTACCCGTATCACCGAAATCCATATCGTTACAACCAGTTGGTGAAGAAGCATCACCCGCATTGAAACGTGCATCCAGTTTCAGGTTCTTTTTCTTGCGATTCCACTTCATCATACAGATTGTGTCATCACCCACTGAGCCAAGACCCGGTAGCGTGTTACGGAAGCCACCATCTACACCCAGTGCTTGTTGAACTATACCTAAACCACCGGCAGGACAGCCGCCAGTGAAGCTCAAATCACCACCAGGAAGGGTGCCATTGGCGATACAGTCAGTAGGGCCACCTGGAGGGTAGTTATTTTCACCATTACCCGATCTGCTATTGGCAAAGCCATGGTTCGCACCCAGCGCACTCAACAACAAGTCAACATCCTTGATTGCGAATTCACGCAAATCAACAAAGTAGTTACTCGTCGCTACGTAACGGTCATTACGATCATGTGTCGTAAAGTGAGGACCACCACGAGTAGTAACAGAGTCAGGATGCTGAGAACCAGCAATACCAGGCTCACCATTCTCAGATAGCATTACCTGATCAACCAGACGAGGACAATCACGTCCACCGTTGTTAGGATGCATCTTGCCGCCATCCATCAAATCACGAGGGTTGCTGTAAAGAACAGTACCTGATGGACCTTGTGTATTAGGCTGACCAAGCGGACTGTTACCGGCGTATTCCGGATTAGGACCCACCCCGGTGTTTTCCCAGGCAGAAGCAGGAGCAAAGTCACAATCATAGTTGTCACCCGCTCTAATCAAAGGTCTCAGATCCAGTACCGCAATACGTGCGTCATGCTCACCAGTATAGTCACGTTCATAGACTGGGTCACCAGGGGCCTGCATGCCAGATACTGGCAAGAACAGGGTCTTGTCATCCTGGGTAATGGTAAACACTGAGGCACCCGTACAGGCACCAAAGTCATAAATACCCTTGAACACAGGCTTAGGAATAGTGATATCAGATGAGTAATACAACACACCACCATTCATAGAAGCAACAAACGCGCCCTTACCGGAGTGCATCATACGCATCGCCATCAGACCTTGATCTTCTTCCTGCACCGCATTGAACTCATGACGAGGACCATCAGGCATCTGGATAACCTGATATGGACCCGCATCAACATTACCAAGATCCCACAAACGAACGGTAGTACCAAAGTTTTGCTTGGAACCTGCCGCGCCTTGACCACCACTTTGTAATGCCAGTGAGACTGGATCAGCATAGTCAGAAGTCATCAGGATACCGCCAGTAGTAACAGTATTACCATTAGCATCAAGATTACTTACTACAACATTGCCGTTCGCATCGGTACGTGATACCAGGTCAGCACCATTTTTGTCAACCATATGGCCTTGCAGGTTAGAACGCAGACCAATACCATGTGGATGCGCAAGCAGACCTGTATCTGGCCCTTCGTTGATACCTGCGCTCAAATCAACAGCACCAGTATCGGGACCGATCTGATTGAACGGTGCAACACCTGGCACACATAGATTGTGGATAGTTAGACCACCAACATCTGCACTCGCAGATATATCATTTCCAGTACCGAAAGGATTATTACACCTACCATTACCGTCAAGACCACCCATAGCGAGTTGTACACGTGGTGCATTACGTTTTGGACCGAGCATCTCTCCAGGAGCGGCATTGGCATACATACCTCTATCTGACTCTGTACCCTGAGGACCGATACCATCAGCAAACGTACCATGACCAAATACCGGTGCCGTTGGCACAGCTGAAATTTCAGCAACAAGAGCATCCGTTGCTGGATCAAACACCAAAAGACCACCTGGTGTCGTCAAAATAGGTGGCAAGCTTGAACCAGAATTCGATGAGGGTGAATAGGCTCCTGCAAACTGACCACCAGCTCCCATCATAGTCGCATAGTACATTGAGTCAGCCGGGTTGAATTCAAGATCATCCAGGCCAGAGAACTGTGTACTAGCACCCGAAACAGACAGACCACAAAGATTAGTGGTGGCATCAGCATGAAGAGCTATATCTTCAAGCTGAGAACCCGCAGACGGGGTGATATGCAATGGATCTGAAATATCACAACCAAATACGTTAGATGAAATCAGACCACCGTAATAAGCATTAACCGAACCATCACCTGGAGCATAAGGGAAAACAGAGTGATGATGTGGCTCATTTAATACAGAAGAAGGTGCAGGAACGACAGCAGGTAAGCCATTACTACCAGTTCCACCATTATCCGGGTGATTGAAGTTAGGCACACCACCGAGGATATCGTTTTGTACAGAATCGCCAAGAGCGCCAGCACTTGCGCCTGCGAGACCACCCGTTGCAATATACTCACCAACACCAGCAACATAAGTACCAAGACCAACTTTAGGGTTGATTGTACCGATGCCGTTACTACCCAGCGCAATAGAAAGGTCAAGCGCTTCATCAACGAAATCGTCGGAATCACTTAACAGGTGTTGGCCATAAACAGCAGGCATTTCAGCGGTGTTAACCACCTGACCATACGTTGCTGATCTTGGATCAGCATCGATAACGCCAAGAAAATCAGCATCAGGTAAAAAACCATTACAGTTTACAGTCGGGTCATTTCCATTCGCAGTTGAAGGTAATTCGAGCACATTATCCAATGGGCTACAGTTATTACCATCTAGCATCTGGTCACCCATCCAGGCGA
>DROB01000379.1 GCA_011321985.1 Gammaproteobacteria bacterium
TAAACATGATCCTCACTGTGAGCATCATTCAGAGAGGACGAAAGAAGTATCGATTGAAATTGCAAAGGCGATGGGCCTGCCAAAAGAGCGCATTGAAGCATTAGCGATGGCAGCCCTGCTCGCGAATATAGGTAAGCTATACATCCCCGCGGAGATGTTGACCAGTGAGCATCCATTGACGGCAGAAGACGAGTTGTTGTTGCGAGAAAATGTTAATCACAGTGTGGCGATGTTACAGGGGCTCAAGTTTGAAGGTCCGGTAGTGGAAATCGTACAGCAAAAAAATGAGTGCCTCGATGGCAGTGGCTATCCTGCCGGTATATCGGGTGATGAGATATATCAGGAATCACGGATACTGTCGGTGGCAAATGCTTTCGTCGCCATGACCAGTTCAAGGGCATACCGTTCAGGCAAGCCGATCAAAGATGTGCTGGAGATATTGATCGCAGAAGCGGATAGCCGATATGACAGGCATGTCATCGCTGCACTTTTTCATATAGCAGAGAACTATTCTGACTGGGCGAGCTGGCAACAGGTCAAGTAGCAGGTCCTCCCCCCCCCCGGATCTGAGTTCATGCGTAATGTCAGCGTTATGAATCTATTAGAGAGGGCTTTGTCCTAGAGTAATGCTTGTTGAACATATCATACTGGCGCTGATCATAATCCTCGGGCTTTCATTGTTGGCACAGCCTGTCGCACGATGGTCGCGCATGCCATTTGCCAGTGTACTGGTGGTGTTCGGTTTTATCGCGTCCGAACTTGTGGTTTATACTGGCATAGATACCGGTATTCGCGCAGATAATTTTCAGTCGATCATCTTCTACGTATTCATACCTGTCCTGGTATTCGAATCTGCTTATAATCTGGACAAGCAGGAATTGAGAAAGAACATAATCGTTATTCTGTCACTCGCTATAATCGCGATGTTGCTCACCTGTATCATTGCTGCTGTATTATTATTTTATGGTATAGGGCATGAGGCCGGCTTTCCCTGGATCGCGGCACTGATCACGGGAGCGGTACTGGCGGCAACCGACCCTGTTGCGGTGATCGTTAAGCTGCGAGAAATAAAAGCGCCCAGGCGCATCATAGTATTACTGGAGGGGGAGAGCCTGTTCAATGATGCCACCGCTATCGTTTTATTCAGTCTGTTCCTATCGATGGCGACTGCTGTTCAAGCTGATATTTCGACTGTGGCTGTCGACTCACTGCCTGACATAGCTTCTCGATTTCTATCGATCTTTTTTGGTGGTATTTTGACAGGACTCTTCGTCGGTCTGATTGCAGGTCTCATGCTAAAGTTTATCGAACAGGCATTGCTGAAGGGGGTCATGAGTCTGGTTGTCGCCTATGGCTCATACATGCTGGCCGAGTATTGTGGTGTCTCAGGCGTGATGTCTACATTACTGGCCGCTCTGAGTTTCTCGGTGCTCGAACAAAAAAATGAAAGTTTAGATGAGTCGTTACAGGTAAAATCAGCAACCAGTCATATTTCGGGTAACAGGTATCTATGGGACGTACTGGCGCACGTGGCGAATGTCAGTGTATTCATCGTCATGGGTGCCGTCATAACATTAGCGATGTTTGAGCAACGCTGGCTGGCGATGTTAATCGCGATACTCTCTTTAGTGGTAGCCAGAGCCGTCAGTGTTTACGGGCTCATGTTGTGTTTTTCATTGTTTAAAAAGTTAGAGGTTCCGTTTGCTGTGCAGACGGTGATGGTATGGAGTGGTCTGCGTGGAGCGGTGACCCTGGCACTGGCGTTGTCCCTGCCGGTCACGCTTGATTACTGGTGGACCATTCAATCTATCGCGTTCGGCGTAGTCATGTTTTCACTGTTCGTACAGGCACCAACTGTATCGATACTGGCTCGACGTTTATTGAAGAGTGAGCAGGATCAGAGATGATGATCCCTTTATCCTCAGGTTTTAAGTAAGGCCAAAAGGTGTAAAAAATTGCATACGGTATCAGTAACCTGTGGCCAGGAGTGGCCGGCTTACTGTACGGAATAAATCATCAGGAAAACAAAAGCAACAAGCACGATCATCAGGAGAACAACGGTCCCCCAATGTTTTTCTTCGGCATTCTTGCTTTTCTCCATAGTGGCCTTTATGCCCGGGAAGAACATAAAGATGACGAATAAGCCGATGGCACCAGCCAGTAGTTGTTGCCAGAGTCCCATGTTAAACCTCTCTTCTTCTATTCATAAACATAGTGTTTTTCTATAGGTTCAATAATTTTCCATACACACTTCATCCCTTTGGGAAAAAAGACCATATCACCTTCCTGGATGGTTATGGCTTCTTCGTCTTCGGGTGTGATGATGGCCTTGCCTTCGATGATGTAACAGGTTTCTTTCTTGTCGTAGGTCCAGTCAAACTCAGACACGCCTTTCGACCAGGTCGGCCAGTCATCGACATACAATACATCCAGTTTGGCGGGCGTAACATGGTGTTCGATGGTAATTGAGCTCATAGCGATCATTCTTCGAGTGGGAGACATCCATTATAACGCAAAACAAATAGAAACCTGAAGTTACTGTCGTCCGTTAACTTTCCCTGTTTCCATACTACTGCTACGAAAATCTTTCTACTATCTATGCGTGACTGTGATCGGGGTTATTTAATGTCAGAAAAGGGCTAAATATGGCCGTGTTTGCGATGTATAATGTGCAGCAAGTTAACAGTGAAGGCAGGGTTGTCGGTGAATGGAGCAATGATCTTTGATGTAGATCTGGAAACGTATGATGAAAAGGTGCTGGCGGCATCACATGATGTTCCGGTGTTGGTGGATATGTGGGCAGAATGGTGTTCACCCTGTCTGGTTATCGCACCCGTGTTGAAGCAGCTGGTCGAAGAATATGATGGCAGGTTGAAACTGGCGAAAGTCGAAGTCGATGAGAATGAGAACATGAAACTGGCAGGAAGATATCAGGTCAGAGGGTTCCCGACGGTATTATTGATCGTCGATGGTGAGGAGCTGGCACGGTTTAGTGGTGCGAAACCTCTGTCATTTATCCGGGAGTTTGTTGATAGTGGTGTTCTGCTCCAGCAGAAAGATTGATCTGTTCTGCCGGATAGTGCCCGATCTACACAAGACAAGATAAAACAAAAGTTTTCCTTCGTGACGCTACGTCTTAATCTTGCCCCGGAGTTTGAATGCTTTTATCTTTCTGATATAGCGGCGGAAGAGTTTTTCATTTTTCTGATTGCCATAGTGTAAGGTCTGGTAAGCTTTAAAGATGAAGGCCATATCGTTTCTCGTCTGTGTGGAGAGAGCCAGTTCATGGTTTATTCTGTTTTCAAAATCGACAGGCCCTTCATTTAGCCTGCGCCCTATACCGTGACGTTGCAGTTTCAGGCAATAGAGATTGTAATGATGTTGTACAGGATCATCTGAAACAGAATTTTGTTTCAACAATGACCATGTGATGATCAGCCCCGTTATCGTAAGACAGCTTACGAGTAACAGGATAAGGTTCGATGCTCCCTTATCTTCAAATCCCAGTAGTGCTAGCAGGTTTTCCTGCTTTTCATGATCAAACCCGATCACCCAGTTGTTCCAGCTATTTTGAAAACTGTCATATAAAAAAGTTATATTCCTGATGATCGAGTTATCCGAGACAAGCAGTAGAGGCAGTTTGTCTGGTTCGAGCCCGGCATTTAATACGCCCTGCTCGATACGGTCTGGAGAAACTGCTGCGGTTGGGTCTATGCGTATCCAGTGGTTATCTACCCAGACCTCTGTCCAGGCATGAGCATCTGATTGTCGAACGATCATGTAATCATCCAGAGGATTCATCTCACCTCCCTGGTAACCGATAATGACCCGGGACGGGATACCGACGGCACGCATCAGATAGACGAAAGCACTCGCATAGTGTTCACAAAAACCTTTTCGGCTGTTAAATAAAAAATCGTCTATCGCGTTTTTCCTAAGTAGGTCAGGGGTCAACGTGTAGAAGAAATTTTTGTTGGTGAAATAGGCGAGGACATTATTGATATATTTTTTTGTATCAAAATCTGATTCGGTCAATAGCTTTCTGGAAAACAGAATAGTCTCAGGATTAAGGTTTATGGGTAGCAAGCGATTTTTATAACTCTCCTGAGAGAACAATGCCTGATCGATGGCTGTGGTTTGAGAGCTGATTTGATAACTGATCACATTGTTTATTTTTTTAGGGCTTATCAACATGGCTTCACGATTATATCGATATCGTGATGCATACTCTGATGGGTATTCCAGCGAGAGTAGCCAGTCCAGATGTGTCGGTTCAAGCGTTATCCGGTAACGGAAAAGATGGCTGGTATCATCAGCAAACTGTATATTAGGTCGGGCACCGAGTGGAGCATCATCTCTTCGCCATGTTTTTCCATCATAGGATGATAGAACAGCACCACGCCAGTAACGTTCAGAGTGCGCAGGTATGTCTCCTTCAAACTTGACGCGAAAAGCGATAGCGGAAGAATTTATCAGGCGGTTGATGCTGCCCGGTGACATCTCTTCACTCAATCCAGTTCTGCTGCTGAAGGCATCATGGGGCAGGCTCCAGAGCGGCCCGGGGATGCGTGGGAAAAGGAAAAACAGGATCAGCATGAAAGGTAACGAAGAGAGTATGAAGCGGGATGCCATCCTGAGGCGGTCGTTAAGTGAAGTTGATCGTAGCCGGTCACTCAGTGAGATGAGTAGCGAGAGCAGGAACAGGACGACGAAAAACAGGTACAGGATTAAACTGATTGACTGTGAATAGAAAAAATTACTGGCGATAATAAAAAATGAACTGTACACGATAATGTAACAATCTCGATACGTCCCGGTCTCAAATAATTTTAGTGTGGACATCAGGATGATCAACGCAATTCCGGACTGCTGTCCGAATATATGTCCATAGGTATTCAGGATCATAAAAAAAAGCGTTGCCATCATCAACAGCTGTATGATCTTCGAAGGATTATTTTTATCCTGCCTGATGATAAATATCTTCCACAGGCTCAGCCCCAGCAGCAGAGCGAGAATAGCAGGAGGCATGCGAGTATAAAGTGGAATGACGGACAGATGTATACCCGCCAGCAGGCTGTAGAGCATCAAGCTATCAGGTTTTGAAATAGATGATTTCAATATTGTAGAGTCGTTGTGATATGTATGGAGCAGGTTAATCAGTACAGGGCGAGTGCTGTCAGACATTCGTGGTAGTGCCTGTCACCACAATCTGCCTCAATTTTCAGCTCGGGTAGTTTCAGCCCGTAGTGCTGATTATTGTTCTCAGCATCGATGATCAGTGAAGTCATTATCGATAACCGATGCTCATCGTCGCGTGCCAAGATATCATCCCACTCGATCCAGTGTGTGACAGGACTGGCTCCAGAAAATTCTTTGCTGAAGAGTTCGCCAGTTTTTGCCGTTGTCTTCCAGGAGATGTGGCTGATGTTATCACCATGCTGGTACTTTCTCAGATGACTGAAATTTTCCTGGCCCTTATCTGGTGAATCATATTCGCCATCTTCATTGTGATCGAATGAACGTGGCAGTGTTTTAGTGTCAGGTACCGGGTAGACGATGCATGACATCGATAAGTCGATCCAGGTCCATGAAATGAACAGACCGGTCGGAAATCGGGTATATAAACGAAACTTTCCAGGATCGAGA
>DROB01000380.1 GCA_011321985.1 Gammaproteobacteria bacterium
ACAGAAGATAAGTATAGCTTATTTTAGTACACTGAATATATGAGGGAATTAGATGTGTTCTTAGGTAAGTATAGGTACGAAAGTTTTTAAATAAAGGTGTTTCATAGGTGTATTCTTTAAATCTTACGAGTAGATATTGCAGTCTCAAGATCGGGTGTTTATCTCGTTCCCACGCAGGAGTGTGGAACGAGATAACTTAATAACCTGAAACGTACAACTTCCTCAAAGTAAGGTTTCAAATTCTTTTTCTTTAAAACCAATCAGTAATATTTTTCCCTTCTCGAGAACCGGTCGTTTTATCGCACTGGGATTATCAAGCATAACCTGAATGGCCGACTTTTCATCGATATTGTCCTTGAGATCATCATCCAGTTTTCGCCATGTGGTACCGCGTTTGTTTAATACGGTATCCCAGCCGTTCTCATTGACCCATTGTCTGAGGTGTTTTTCTGGTACGCCTGCTTTTTTGTAATCGTGAAATTCATATTCAAGACTATTACTGTCCAGCCATTTGCGGGCTTTTTTTATGGTGTCACAGTTTGGGATGCCGTAGATCTTTATCATGTCTTAATCTATGTCACGCAAAAGCTCATTCAGCCCAACTTTACCGCGAGTCTTTTCATCAACCTGTTTAACGATGACTGCACAGTACAGACTATATGTACCATCTTTTGACGGCAGGTTTCCAGAAACGACTACAGAGCCAGCAGGAATGCGACCGTATGAAACTTCACCCGTCAGGCGGTTGAATATCTTCGTGCTCTGGCCGATGTAAACACCCATCGAAATAACGGAACCTTCTTCAACGATAACGCCTTCTACCACTTCAGAGCGGGCACCGATAAAACAGTTATCTTCGATGATAGTGGGTGCAGCTTGTAGTGGTTCAAGAACACCACCGATGCCCACGCCACCTGAAAGGTGAACGTTTTTACCAATTTGTGCACAGGAACCGACAGTCGCCCAGGTATCAACCATGGTGCCGGTATCGACATAGGCACCAATGTTAACGTAAGAGGGCATCAGAACGACACTCGGTGCAATGTAAGAGCCAAAACGTGCAGTAGCAGGTGGTACTACGCGGACACCGGAATCACGGAATTCGCGGGTATTCAGATCGGCAAACTTTGAATTCACCTTGTCGTAATAGTTGGTGAATCCCCCTTTGATGAATTCATTGTCATTGATGCGAAAAGAGAGCAGGACGGCCTTTTTTAACCATTCGTTGACTACCCAGTCACCATCCACTTTTTCAGCAACGCGAGCCTCACCTGAATCGAGCAGGTTTATGGCTTCTATGACTGCGTCAGATATGTGTGATTCCACATTACGTGGTGTGATGTCAGCACGGCGCTCGAAAGCTTCTTCGATAATGCTTTTTAGTTCGGACATGAGAGGATCTCCAGAAAATTAGTTTAAAGTTTGTATGTATTGTTTGATTCGGTCTGCTGCCGTGATGCATTCATCCAGTGGAGCAACGAGTGCCATGCGAATATGGTTTTCCCCTGGATTGATACCATCGCTCTTTCGAGACAGATAGCTGCCGGGCAAGACGGTAACATTCTGTTGGAAAAATAGATCTTTCGTAAATATTTCGTCATCGATCGGTGTATTCAACCATATGTAAAAACCTGCGTCAGGTAATGATACGTCAATTACCGGGCTGAGAATATCGATTACAGCCTTGAATTTTTTGATGTACAGTGTCCTGTTGTGCCTGACATGTGTTTCATCATTCCATGCTTCAATACTGGCAGTCTGATGAACTGGTGGCATAGCGCATCCGTGGTAGGTGCGATATTGCAGATAAGACCGGATTATCTCTTCATCGCCTGCGACAAAACCGGAACGCATACCCGGCAGGTTCGAGCGTTTCGATAAACTGTGAAAAACGATACAGTTTTTGAGAGTGGTATTCCCCATTTCTTCCGATGCTTCTAACAGGCCGACGGGTGGGGAGCCCTCATCAAAATATATTTCTGAATAACATTCATCGGAGGCGATGATGAAGTCATATTCCAGCGAGAGTTCGATCAGCCTGATGAGTTGTTGTCGGGAGATGACACTTCCTGTCGGATTACCCGGGGTGCAGATATAGATGATTCGACACCGTCGCCAGGTATCGGCTTCGATGGCATCAAAATCAGGCAGGTAGTTGTTCTCTTTTATGGTGTTGTAAAAACAGGGTGTGGCTCCTGCCAGAAAAGCAGCACCTTCGTATATCTGATAAAACGGGTTCGGCATAAGGATCAGCGCTTCTTCGTTATGGTCTATCATGCTCTGTGCGAACGAGAACAAGGCTTCACGTGTGCCGGTTACCGGAAGGATGTGTCGTTCTGGGTCGAGGATGTTATCCGATAAATTAAATCGCCTGGTCAGCCAGTTAGCGATAGCTTCACGTAGCTCAGTAATCCCTCTGGTCAACGGGTAACGGTTTATCTGACCAAGGTTTCGGGTTATCGAATCCAGCACGAAACCCGGGGCCGCGTGTTTTGGCTCACCGATGGATAATGCGATGTGATCTTCTCTGGCCGATTGTCCTGTGCCGGATTGACTTCCGGCCTTTAGAGCATTGAGCTTTTCAAAAGGGTAAGGTTGAAGTTTTTGCAGATCTGGATTCATTACTGGTGCTGTGTTTTATTGCTTAATACGGCAGGAGCGGTATTATAAGCGATTTTAATCGTCAGGAGTAATCTGTGTCTACGAACGAACCATCCGTCGGGCCGTTGGTGCAAGGTATCGATCATTGCAGTCTGATCGTGGCAGATACCCGGAAAGCACTTGAATTTTATGAGGGTATTTTGGGGCTGGAGCTCGATGAGACGCGACCGGATATCGGTTACCCTGGTGCATGGTTACATGTCGGTCAAGCTCAGCTCCATCTGCTCGAAGTGCCCAATCCTGATTCTACAGAGAGCCGGCCGGAACACGGTGGGCGAGATCATCACGTAGCGTTACAGGTCATCGATCTGACTATTATCATGCAGCGTCTCGAAGCACAGGGGTTCACTTACAGTCGAAGCAAATCGGGGCGAACAGCATTGTTCTGTCGAGACCATGATGGCAATGCGATAGAACTGGTAGAGAAACACGAAAGTTGAACAAGGTGATTTTTCTATAAATGAAATCTTTCGAAAACAGAACCGCGAGGTACTATTCCTGAGACACAGATAATCCGTGAACTATATCGCTCCGGTTGTCTGATCGAAGATGTCGAAATCAATCGACGTAATCAACAGATGCGGATCAGTTGTGCGAATGACAAATCTTCTGCTTCCAGTATTTAGGGGAGAGAGGCACCAGTCGAAGGCGCTCGCTTGTGGACCATCCTGTCATGCACTCTCTACCAGCTTCTTGGTGTCACAGACAAGGCTGGCCAGCATGTTGCCATGCATCGGTTTATAAAAAAAGAATCCCTGCATACCATGCACGCCTTTCTGTTTGAAGAAATCGGCATGTTCCTGTAACTCGACACCTTCTATGATGCAGTTTATGCCCAGTTCTTTCGTCATCACCAGGATAGCCTTGACGATGGCCTGTGTATCATTCTGGTTCGAGTAGAAATCGGTGATAAAAGATTTATCTATCTTGAGCAGCCATATGGGTAGTCGGTGCAAGTAGGACAGAGAAGAATAACCGGTACCAAAATCATCGAGCAGGAAATTAATATCGTTGACGTGGAGATGTTCCATCTTCTCGATCGTCACATCGATGTTGTCAAGTAATACGTTTTCGGTGAATTCCAGTTTGAGGAAGTGATTGGGTGCAGAACATGCATCGATGGTCCGGGTGATCGATTCGACAAAATCACTCTGGATGAACTGTCGCGGACTGATGTTGATGCTGATGTAACTGAAGCATGAATCATCGTCGAGTTGTTCATATAATCTTCCGGCATATTCGCAGACATTCAGTGTGATCCATCTGCTCAGTTCCAGTATCAGATTGCTCTCTTCGGCGATACCGATGAAGTCTTCCGGGGCGACTTCCCCCAATATTTCGTTATTCCATCTTATCAGAGATTCTGCGGCTATCACCTCACCATCGGTGTTAACGATAGGCTGGTACTCGATATATAATTCATTATTCCTTATGGCTTTGCGTAGGCAATCTTCGATGATCAGGCGTTTGTTGGCTTCGATGTGCATCTCAGGGTTAAAAAACTCATAACAGTTTCGGCCCTGTTCTTTTGCCCGATACATGGCGGTATCGGCATGTCTGAGTATG
>DROB01000381.1 GCA_011321985.1 Gammaproteobacteria bacterium
CCCTGTAAGCAAGATATTCTTCTCCGAACTGCTCCTGAACTTTTTTCTCTTCACTGCGGGCTAATAGATAATAGGCCAGTACGATAACAGGGAATATCGCCACTGAAAAAAATGTTGGCCAATGTACGATCCCTTCGCCAAATAATCCCAGGAATAAACCCGAGTACTGGGGATGTCTGACATAACGATACAATCCCGTCGTCACCAGCTGCTGCTTCCTGTGTGCTCTGTAAAGCTCTCGCCAACCCTGCATGAAGAGACCGATACCGGTAAATAATAGAGCATAACCCGTTATCATCGCAACGATCATACCCAGTTCTCCGACACCCAACAGGGTCGACCATAGACTGGCATTAAGATCTGGACTATCCAGTCCGAAGAACCTCACCAGCAAGTAAATGGTCAGCGGAAAACCGTACATCTCTGCATATAACGCGATGATAAAAGCCTGGACCAGTCCGGCACTCGCCCATTCATGCCATGTCTTAGGTGCCAGGTAACGATATAGTAGCCAGGACGCGATAACGATCATGATAACGGCAAATGGCCATATTCCGGAATGTGCAATATTCTCTGCCATATCGTACACCTCTAATGGATAGTTCAGCCCACACCAATTTCGATCGAAGTCCCCGACAGATACCGGTATGGTGGAACAACCAGATTAGTCGGTGCTGGCACACCTTTAAATACCCGGCCAGCCAGATCAAACTTTGAAGAATGGCACGGGCAGAAATAACCACCTATCCATTCAGTCCCCAGATCTTCCGGAGCTACCTCCGGTCGAAAAGTAGGAATACAACCAAGATGGGTACAAATACCTATGACGATAAAAAATTCATCACGGATAGATCGAAAAGGATTAGCAGCGTAAGCAGGTTGTTGTGTATCAACTCTGGAATCTGGATCACGTAATTTTTGTAGATGAGATGGCTGATCCATAGCCTGCAATATCTCGGTAGTACGGCGTAATACGAACACCGGTTTACTGTGCCACTCGAGTGTTATCTGTCTTCCCGGTTCAAGTTTACTCGGGTCAAACCGTACCGGTGCTCCCGATACCTTAGCTCTCTCACTGGGCATCCATGACGCGATGAATGGCACACTCACTGCCACAGCACCTGCCGCACTGACCGCTGCCGTGGCTACGACCAGGAAACGTCGCCGTGAAAGCCAGCCTCACCAGGAGCACTATCTTGCTGGACAGGTGCCCTGTTCATCACCGATTGCTCATACTACCAAAAGAGTTTATTTGCATGCTTCATACTCACACTTCTCTTTGGTACGAATATGATATACCGACTCAACCGGTAGTACTGCGACGATACCATCCCCTTCCATACCGGTATGTGCAACATCCATTATCGCCTGAGCTATTTTTTCTGCCTGTATGGTACCGATAAAAACTTCTATACGTACATGCGTACATAACCAGTCGGATTGATAAAAGTTAGCGTATTCTCCGAAACCTTTTACCTTTGTAACACTGACACCGGGCACGTTCAGTTTTTTCAGCACTTCCTCAACGGCTTCCAGCCGTTCGGGTCGCAATATCGCAGTAACTTTTCTAAATCTCATAACTTATACCTCATTAGATTCACTATCTATAAGCTCAGCATCGGCCTACGCTGCTATTTTTCCAGTTCAGTTTTAATCCGTTGATATTCCTGTTGATCGATCTCACCACTCGCATA
>DROB01000382.1 GCA_011321985.1 Gammaproteobacteria bacterium
AAGACATTTTTTGCCAAATCAACACCAATTCGTTTAATCTTCATCTCGGGCTCCTCTTTATCGTTAACTGAATACTCAAACTCAGTTTGGCACATCGATGCCGATAGGTGAGGAGGAGTCCATCCCATTGCTAATGGCCGGTAGCAGTCTTTTCAGATAAGGTCATCACTACGGTCTGTTTTGACCTAACTAGATCTCATCGTCTACCACCGCGTCATCATCGCCCGTAACGTCTGCCTGTTGTTCATCGATGAGCCTCTGTTCCTGCTTTAACTGCCGCATGGCTTTTTCATATCTACGCATTTTTTCGGCAAGTTTTTGCTGCTGGCTTACTGCAGCCTGAGCCTGCCCTTTATCTACCGTTTCGGGCTTGAGGGCCCGTACTGGCTCATGTATTGATGTACTCACGGGAACAACCTTCTTCTCCTGCACCGGCAGTGGTGGCTGTTTATTCCGGGGTACCCTGGCTCTGGCACTTATTTCTTCATTGATCGACATTATCTCCTTATCAACGTCGGCCTCACCACGAATTCTCACTTCATTGAACAATCCGAGTGACCTGTTCAGATCTTTTTTAACACCGATACCGGCACGATACAGTTGCCCCAGTAATAAAACCGCATCGGCTTGATGTCTACCAGCATCCGCCTTCACTCCCTGCAGCCAGTCAGTATCGGTAGCAGAGTCAAATCCTTGCTGCTTAACTTTCAGGTAGGTCCGTCTCTGTTGCGCCGCTTTCAGGCCGGCTTTGGATGCGAGGTCGTACCAGTGCTTTGCCTGTTCGAGATCAGCGTCGATGCCGTCTCCCATCTCGAGCATGTTCGCGAGACGATACTGTGCCTGCGCATTACCTCTCGACGCGAGTTTGTACTGAAATTTTACGATATTGCTGCCCTGACTGTAATCGACAGCTTGCAGACTTAACGGGGTGAGTGATATGGAGAGCAAGAGGCTTGAGACTAAGCAGGTAACGGGTTTCACTGAAATCTACCTCTTTTAACGATAAAAAAGTTTTTTCACATTTTCCGTTTCTCCTTGTTATCTTAAATAATAGCTCAACGTGGTTAAAAATCCAGCCTTTTACCCATTACCGAGATGATCGCTATTTCTTTTTGGGCCGCTGCCAGCCCTCGACCACCTTCTGCGTTACCCGGCTCAAGGTCAAGCTGCCATCGTCTGTGTCTTTGGTAATCGTCGAACCTGCGCCTATGGTCGCATTTTCGCCGATAGTAACAGGGGCGACCAACTGGGTGTCAGAGCCGATAAAAGCCCCATCTTTGATGATGGTCTTAAATTTATTCGCCCCGTCATAATTACAGGTGATGGTACCTGCACCGATATTAACCTCTCTACCAATCTCACTGTCACCGAGATAACTCAGGTGACTGGCTTTGCTGTTCTCGCCCAGAGAGGTGTTTTTGATCTCGACAAAATTACCGACGCGGCTATTTTCTTTCAGGTGAGTGCCCGGCCGGATTCGCGCAAATGGCCCGACCTGGGTGTCTTTATCGATGATGGCATCTTCGATGACCGAATACGGCTTGATGATGCAGTCACAGGCGATGGTACTGTTTTTTATCACACAACCCGCACCGATATTGACCCCTGTGCCCAGATTGACTTCGCCTTCAAATACACAGTTAATATCGATAAAACTGTCATTACCGACGCTTAGCTCGCCACGGACATCGATCCTTTCTGGGTCAGCAAGGCTGATACCATCGGTCAACAACTGCTCGGCTATTCCGTGTTGAAAAATACGTTCCAGACGGGCAAGTTGTTTTCTATCGTTGACACCCTCTACCTCGTAGCTATGCTCTGCCTGAGTAGTTGATACCTTATTACCGTCATTTACCGCCATGGCGATGATATCGGTCAGATAATACTCGCCCTGTGCATTATCATTATCGATCTTGCTCAGGCATTCATTCAGATAACCGGCTCTCACCGCCAGGATACCGGTATTCACTTCTTTAATTTTTTTGATCTCATCTGAAGCATCTTTGTGTTCGACGATAGCGGTCACACTGCCATTCTGACGAACGATACGACCATAACCGCTGGGATCATCGAGATTAACGGTCAACAATGCAACATTGTTCCCACTGACATCACTGACCAGTGCCTGTAATGTCTCGGCTTTGGTCAGCGGCACATCACCATACAAAATGAGTGCTACGGCATCGTCAGCGATGTTCGGACCCGCCTGCTGCACAGCATGTGCCGTACCCAGCTGTTCTGCCTGTAATGCCCATTCGACATCAAAATGGTCACACCGCTGCTTTAACAGGTCACCCCCATGACCATAGACCACCTGGACCTGACGGGCACCCAGTTTTTTGCTGGTGTTGTAAACATGCTCGACCATCGGAAAACCGGCAAGCTCGTGCAACACTTTGGGTTTGAGTGAACGCATGCGCGTGCCAGCGCCTGCTGCCAGTATGATGACGGATAGATTCATCGTTAATAATCTCTTTTTGTTTTGATTCTGCTCATGCAAAAAAGGCCGAATTCTTTCGAATTCGACCTCCTGATTTTAGACCATCTACAGAAAATTACACTGCTGTCCCATTAACTATTGAAAGAATGAAGTCCAGCAAATGACTGTGACCGTATACCGCACGGATGCGGCATCCGAGCGCACATGGATGTGTTTACAGCGTGTCTCAGTCATTTGCTGGATTTCGTGTCTCGGGTTATATAACCCTGTTATATGAACCGTCAAGACTACCCTTACAGGTGGCAATAGAAAAAGTTAACGAAATAGCAGCGAGGGAATTACTTTTTCTTGCGCAGCTTTTTCAGGGCTTCGATCTGTGCAACCGCTTCGATTAACTCAGATTTTGCTTTTGCATAATCCATATCAGAAGCTTTATCTTTCATCGCTGCTTCTGCACGTGCTTTTGCTTCCAGAGCCGCGGACTCATCGATATCGGCAGCGCGTAACGCTGTATCGGAGAGGATGGTAACCACATGCGGTTGAATTTCCAGAATGCCACCACTGACAAAAAAGGTCTGTTCCTCACCTTCCTGTGAGATGACACGAACGACACCGGCTTTAAGAGTAGACAGCATCGGGGCATGACGGGGCATCACACCGACTTCACCCATCTCTGCGGGCGCAAACACCTGTGTTACTGTGCCGGAATAAATCTCCTGCTCAGCACTTACAATATTGACTTGCATGGTCATCGCCATAATCGTTACCCTACGCTCTATCTGCTACCGGTTTGTTAAAGCGTTTTCGCTTTTTCGACCGCTTCTTCGATGCCACCCACCATATAGAACGCCTGTTCAGGCAGATCGTCGTGGTCGCCGGCAAGGATGGCCTTGAATGCAGCAAGACTGTCTTTCAGGGAGACGTACTTACCCGGTGCACCGGTGAAGATCTCGGCCACGAAGAAAGGCTGTGACAGAAAACGCTGGATCTTACGGGCGCGGGCGACGGCCTGCTTGTCATCATCAGATAATTCATCCATACCCAGGATTGCGATGATATCTTTCAGCTCTTTGTAACGCTGCAACAAACCCTGTACGCCACGTGCGATCTCGTAGTGCTCCACACCGATCACTAATGGATCGAGGATACGCGAACTTGAATCCAGCGGGTCCACCGCAGGATAGATACCCAGCTCAGCTACCTGGCGAGACAATACTAATGTCGCGTCCAGGTGGGCGAACGTGGTCGCTGGTGAAGGGTCGGTCAGGTCATCCGCAGGCACATACACTGCCTGGAATGAGGTGATAGAGCCGGTTTTTGTCGAGGTGATACGTTCCTGAAGCACACCCATCTCTTCCGCCAGTGTCGGCTGATAACCCACCGCTGATGGCATACGGCCCAGCAGTGCCGACACCTCTGTTCCGGCGAGGGTGTAACGGTAGATATTGTCGACGAACATCAGCACATCGCTGCCCTGATCACGGAAATATTCCGCCATGGTCAAACCGGTTAGTGCCACACGCAGACGGTTACCGGGAGGCTCATTCATCTGCCCGTAAACCAGCGCAACCTTATCGAGTACGCCGCCTTCCTGCATCTCATAGTAGAAATCGTTACCCTCACGAGTACGCTCACCTACACCCGCAAATACGGAGAAACCCGAGTGCTCGACTGCGATATTACGGATCAATTCCATCAGGGTAACGGTCTTGCCCACACCCGCACCACCGAACAGCCCGATCTTACCGCCTTTTGCGATAGGCATGACCAGGTCGATGACTTTAATGCCGGTCTCCAGGATCTCAGTCGCGGAAGACTGCTCTTCGAACGCGGGAGGTTTACGGTGGATCGGCATGGTCTCGTCATTGCCGATGTCGCCCTGATTATCGATCGGATTACCCAGTACATCCATGATCCGGCCCAGGGTTTTGGGTCCGACAGGGACACGGATCGCATCACCGGTATTGTCCACTTCCATACCCCGGCGCAAGCCTTCTGTCGGTCCCATTGCAATCGCCCGTACGACACCATCGCCCAATTGCGCCTGCACTTCCATGGTCAAACCGGTTTCACCCAGTTTTAGTGCGTCGTAAACTTTTGGAATGGAGTCCCGTGGAAATTCGACGTCAATGACCGCGCCGATAATCTCTACTACGTTTCCGGTACTCATGATTGTTATCCTCGTAAATACTTATGTATTAATATTGTTAAATTCTGTTGTTTAAAGCGTGCTCGATGCTCTACCGTTAAGAGACAGCAGCCGCACCTGCGACGATCTCGGATATCTCCTGAGTGATCGATGCCTGTCTTGCTTTGTTATAGATCGTCTGCAATTCTTTGATGATGTCGCCCGCATTATCGGTCGCACTCTTCATCGCAATCATACGTGCTGACATCTCACAGGCGATATTTTCGACCACGCCCTTATAAACCTGTGATTCGATAAAACGCATCATCAATGCATCGATGATGGGTTTTGTGTCCGGCTCGTACATGTAGTCCCAGTGATGATCCAGCTCGGTATCGATCTCGCCACTCACCGGAATCAGCTGCTGGATTGCCGGTGTCTGTGTCATGGTATTTTCAAACTCATTACTCACCAGATATAACCGATCGATCTTACCTTCATCATAGGCATCCAGCATCACTTTCACGGTACCGATTAGCTCTTCCTGTGAAGGCTGGTCACCTAAATTGGCTGTTTGCGCGACTATATTGCCACTAAAACGCGCAAAAAAGGCCGATGATTTCTTGCCTATAGTGCATAGATCAATCCCGATATCTTTGGCCTGCCAGTCAGCCATCTGGTTCACCGCGGCTTTGAACATATTGGTATTCAGGCCACCACATAGACCCCGATCTGTCGAGATCACGATATAACCGACACGCTTGACTTCATCACGTCGCTGCAGATAAGGGTGCTTATATTCACAATGTGCCTGCGCCAGGTGACTCAGGACTGTACGCATCTTCTCCGCATAAGGACGTGATGCACGCATGCGCTCCTGTGCCTTACGCATCTTGCTCGCGGCGACCATCTCCATTGCCTTGGTGATCTTCTGTGTATTCTGTACACTTTTGATCTTGGTGCGTATTTCTTTTGCGCCTGCCATAATTAATCTCTATTCATTCTCATATTAAATTCAAGAACATTTTTTGCCGGAAGAGCGCAAAGACACAAATTTTTAAAAACTTATTCTTTGCGCTATCTGCGTTCCTCGCAGCAAACCTTACTTATCTTTTAATAAACACCGTTCGCTTTAAAGTTTTCTAACGCCGCTTTCATCTCTGCAGCGATGTCATCGTTGTAATCACCGGTCTCATTGATTTTGGCAATAAGGTCAGCGTGGTTGCTCTTCATATCTGCAAGCATCGCGGCTTCATAAGCAACCACTTTCTTGACATCAACATCGTTAAGGAAACCTTCGTTCGCTGCGTACAGGGTAAATGCCATTTCTGCGATAGATAATGGTGAGTACTGCGCCTGCTTCATCAACTCTGTAACACGCTCACCGAGCTCCAGTTGAGCGCGTGTCGCGTCATCCAGATCGGAAGCGAACTGTGCGAAAGCGGCCAGCTCACGGTATTGCGCGAGGGCCAGACGAACACCGCCGCCTAACTTTTTGATGATGGTCGTCTGCGCTGAACCACCTACGCGTGATACCGATAGACCCGCATTGATCGCCGGGCGGATACCTGAGTTAAACAGGTCCGACTCGAGGAAGATCTGGCCATCGGTAATCGAGATTACATTGGTCGGCACGAACGCGGAGACATCACCATCCTGGGTTTCGATGATAGGCAGTGCCGTCAATGAGCCCGTCTGACCTTTCACCTCACCATTGGTGAATTTTTCGACATACTCAGCATTGACACGTGATGCACGCTCTAACAGACGTGAATGCAGATAGAATACATCACCCGGATATGCTTCACGACCCGGAGGACGACGCAGTAATAGCGAAACCTGGCGATAAGCCCAGGCCTGTTTGGTCAGGTCATCATAGATGATCAGTGCATCCTGCCCGCGGTCACGGAAATACTCACCCATGGTACAACCCGCGTAGGGTGCGATGTACTGCATGGCTGCTGATTCAGAAGCATTTGCCGCAACGATGATGGTATGTTCCATCGCACCGTGCTCTTCAAGCTTGCGCACGATGTTGGCAACAGTGGAGGCTTTCTGTCCGATGGCGACATAGATACATTTAACACCGGTGTTAGCCTGATTGATGATGGCATCGATCGCCACCGCAGTTTTACCGGTCTGGCGATCACCGATGATCAGCTCACGCTGACCTCGACCGACAGGTACCATGGCATCGATCGCTTTCAGACCTGTCTGCACGGGCTGGTCGACCGATTTACGTTCGATAACACCCGGTGCAATCTTTTCGATCGGTGCGGTCAGTTCTGCATCGATAGGGCCTTTGCCATCGATAGGCATGCCCAGAGCATCAACGACACGCCCTAACATCGCGGTACCGATGGGAACCTCGAGGATACGGCCAGTACACTTGGCAGTATCACCTTCGGTCAGATGACCATAACTACCCAGTACTACCGCGCCGACTGAATCACGCTCAAGGTTTAACGCCATGGCGAAGGTGTCACCGGGTAATTCGATCATCTCACCCTGCATTGCATCGGCAAGACCATGGATGCGGATAATACCATCCGTCAAACTAACGATGGTGCCTTCGGTACGAGCTTCAACTTTATTATCAAAGTTTTCTATTCGTGATTTAATCAGTTCACTGATTTCTGATGGATTGAGTTGCATTGTGTGCCTCTTATCGTCCTAATGAAAGCGCGAGTGAATCAAGTTGCGATTTCATTGACGCGTCAATAATAGTGTCTCCGGCTTTGATGATCACGCCACCGATCAACGATTCATCGATCGTCGTGGTCAGCGTGACTTCACAGCCAAGTTTGTTCTTTAATGTGTTAACCAGTTCGCTGCTCTGCTCTGCCGATAATTCGAAAGCGGAGATAACTTCTGCTTCGATCTTGTTCTCCGCCCTGGCGCGTGCGATCTCAAACTGTTCGACGACATCAGGCATCAGTTTCAGACGGCCGTTCTCAGCCATCAGCCTGACCAGGTTCTGTTGCTGCTGATTTAACTCATCACCCAATACCTGAAGTATCAGCTCACCCTTCTGGATCTTACCCATATCAGGGTCATCTAACAGGGTGCTCATCTGAGTGTCGCCGACAACCGCCGCAAGGTTTGCTAATGCATCACTCCATGAATCCAGTGTGCCAGTCTCATGGGCCGTATCGTATACGGCGTTGGCATAAGGTCGCGCTGCTGTTGTAAAATCTGACATAGTCGATGTGCCTGCGTTTAGAGCTGAGTGGCCAGGTCATTCAAGGTACTGGCGTGTGCATCTTTATCGACTTCACGTTTAAGTACTTTTTCAGCACCGGCGATCGCCAGTGTAACCACTTCCTGACGCAACTGCTCACGTGCACGATTGGTTTCCTGTTCGATCTCGGCATTGGCACCGGTAACGATGCGATCAGCTTCTGTCCTGGCATCACCTTTGGCTTCTTCAACGATCTCACTGGCCCGTTTCTGTGCCTGTGTGATGATATCTGTCGCCTGGCCTTTTGCTTCTTTGATATGCTCAGCTGCGCGTTTTTCGGCAAGCTCCTGTTCGTGTTGACCACGTTCAGCCGCTGCCAGACCATCGGCGATCTCTTTACGACGTGCCTCTAGCGCACCCATAACAGGCGGCCAGATGAACTTCATGCAGAACCAGACAAACAATGCGAAAGTTATCGACTGGCCGATCAAGGTTAGATTAATGTTCATGAATGAACTCCGCTCTCTCTTTAATTCTTAAATTGTTATATCAAAACCAGGGTCTTAAATAACAGCGAACAGAATATAGAAAGCGATACCCACGCCGATCATCGGAACCGCATCGACCAGGCCCATCACGATGAAGAACTGGGTACGTAGCATTGGCAACAATTCAGGCTGACGAGCGATGCCTTCGAGAAAACGAGCACCTAAAATACCGATGCCGATAGCTGCGCCCATAGCACCCATGCCCAAAAGCATAGCGCCTGCGATATATAACAATGAAGCTTCCATTGTGATCTCCTAAATATAAAAAGGTTAAAAGTTAAAATTCGTATCTAAAATCTGTGTATCTGTAAATCAGAGTCTGTCATCAATGTGAATGATGCGCCATCTCCATATAAACTACCGACAGCGTCATGAAGATGAAGGCCTGCAACATTACGATCAAAATATGGAACACGGCCCACGCCCACTGCAATGCCCCGGCAAAAATACCCAGGCTGATGCCACTGCTAAATAATAAAGCGATCAAGATAAAGATCATCTCACCGGCGTACAGGTTACCGAACAAACGCAGTGAGAGAGAAATGGGCTTTGATATCAGTCCGACAAATTCCAGGAAGAAGTTGACAGGAATGAGGAATATTTTGACCGGAAGACTTTTAGCCTCAAACGGCTGCATGGTCAACTCAGCCATAAATCCGCCTATCCCCTTGATCTTGATGCCATAAAAAAGGGTCAGTGCAAAGATGGCCAGAGACATTCCAAAAGTCGCATTTGGGTCAGTGGTCGGCACGACACGGAAAAACACGTGGTGCGGATCCATACCAAACACCGAAGAACCAACGACACCCGCCACCTGTGGCAACCAGTCAACGGGCACCAGGTCCATCAGGTTCATCAGTAAAATCCAGATAAAAAGGGTCAGAGCCATCGGCGCCACGATAGGGTTTTTCGCGGTAAACGAACCACGCACACTGTCATCGATAAACTCGATCACCCATTCCACAAAATTCTGCAGCCCGCCCGGCACGCCTTCGGTCGCTGATTTCGCTGCTTTACGGAAGAAAAAGATAAATAAGACACCCAGCAGGATCGACCAGAACATGGTGTCGACATGGATCGCCATGAAGCCCATCTCTTTGGCTTCCTGTGCTGAATGCGCGAATCCCCATGAACCCGCATGTTCATGACCTTCCGGAATCTTTCCGTAGGTCAGGTTCTGCAGGTGATGCTTGATGTATCCGCTTGCTGTCAGGGCCTGTTCAGCCATATGCTCAGCCATAAAAACTCTCTGTTCTTCGCTCGTATCCGCTCATGCTAATCTTGTACGCCAAAGGCATTCTGCACTGCGGGTGTCATATGTATTAAAAAGTATGTAACCAGTAAAGCCGTAACACTGAGTGGCTTTATCAAAACGAATGCCATGATAAACATCGCGCCCGTCAGTATAAACTTGTATATCTCACCGACATAAAACGTAGCGAGCAGAGTCGCCGCTGCCACTGTCGGTCGTGTCCTGAAAACCTTTAACGCAAACCAGGCATTTGCCAGGGTTGCCGTCAACCCGCCAGCTAACGACGAGTATGCCACGACATCGTCGAAGATGAGCAATATTGCAGATATCGCAATGGTTGCCAGCAACTGTGTAGAAACGAATCGTATTGCCTGTTGACATGAAGCCCGGTTTAATCGCTTCAGGTCTTGCAGATCCGGTATTTTTGAATCTGAGTCTGACTGATTTCGTTGCATAGTTTTGTGCATCTTCAGCCAGCCTCAAAACGCTGTTTCAGGATAAAAACGGCACGGCAGGGTTAGAATGCGCGCGAATTATATAAGACAGAGCTGTTAGAGGTCAAGGAATCAATGCTGTCATAAGTGACTTTTATGATACCAAAAACAAATGCCTGTCATACCCCGTATCTATAACATCAAAAGCTAATATTATGACAGACCCCTCGTATTATGATTATGACTCGATTTTATCAACGATACCTTCGAGCACGTCCAGGCTGGTATAAGCGATCTCCAGATGACCTTTGCCTTTACCTTTTTGCCTGATATGGACCTGTGCACCCAGGCGCTCGCTCAGGCGCTCTTCCAGCCGAGTGATATCCGGGTCTTTTTTTGCTACTTTGGCCTTTTTAGCCGGCGCACAAATTTTTCGGATCAACGCTTCTGTCTCACGGACAGACAGCCCTTTTCTGGCAACATCTTTGGCTACACGGCTCTGCTCCAGGCCATCGATAGCAAGCAGGGCTCGAGCATGACCCATCTCGATATCACGCATCGCCAGCAACGTTTTAACGTCTGGGTTGAGGTCTTGCAGCCGCAGTAGATTACTGACCGAGGCACGGGACCGGGCAACGGTATCGGCGACCTGTTGATGCGTCATGTCGAACTCATCGATGAGGCGTTTTAAGGCGGTGGACTCTTCCAGCGGGTTCAGGTTCTCCCGTTGGATATTCTCGATCAACGAGACAGCCGCAGCAGTCTGATCATCGAACCTTTTTATCACCGCTGGAACCTGTGACAAACCCGCTTTTTGTGAGGCACGCCAGCGACGTTCACCCGCGACGATCTCGAATTTTTTATCAGCTTTCTGACGCACCACGATGGGCTGAACGACACCCTGGGCGGCGATAGAGTCGGCTAGTTCCTGCAATGCTTCTTCATCGAAGTGCTCACGTGGCTGCCAGGGACCGCGTTCGATCAGGTCGACATCGATATTACGTAATTCATCCTTGCTCTCAGGCTCCATCATCGCGTCGACATCGCTGTTTCCCAACAATGCGGTTAATCCGCGACCCAACCCTTTTTTCTTTGCTGCCATAATCTTAACTTTATAATCTGTAGGTGCGAATAAATTATCCGCACAGTAATAATTAGACCCTAAACTGTCGCCGCCACTCTCGCGGCACTGCTGCTGCGGCTTTCACGTCGCAGCATCTCACCGGCCAACGCCAGATAGGCCAGTGCGCCACGCGATGTTTTTTCATATAACAGGGCTGGCAGACCGTGACTGGGCGCCTCCGCCAGACGCACATTACGAGGCACAATGGTGCGATAAACCCGGTCGCCAAAATGCTCTATCAATTGTGCAGACACATCATTTGCCAACGTGTTTCGTGTATCGAACATGGTACGCAGCAAACCTTCGATCTTCAGCTCCGGATTTACCGAAGAGCGCACCTGATTGATGGTATCCATCAACGCCGTCAGTCCCTCTAACGCATAATACTCACACTGCATCGGAATAATCACCCCATCGGAGGCAACCAGCGCATTGAGTGTTAGCATATTCAATGCCGGAGGGCAGTCGATCAGGACATAATCATACTCATCGACGATAGGTGCGATACTGGTTTTCAGGCGTTGCTCGGCATTATCGGCACGCATCAGATCGACTTCCGCTGCCGTCATATCCGCATTCGCCGGTAATAGATCGATGCCGACATTCTCGATATGGTGCACCACGTCGTGCGTATCTACGCCATCGAGCAGGCAGTCACAGAATGACTTTTCCAGTGAGTTTTTATCGACACCCACACCCATGGTGGCATTGCCCTGTGGATCAAGATCGATCAACAGCACGGAACGTTTGGTCGCTGCCAGTGATGCGGCAAGGTTTACGCTGGTCGTGGTTTTCCCCACTCCCCCTTTCTGATTGGCTAATGCGAGTATCTTTGACATGTTTTCATCTATAGATTCATAAATATACTGACGCAGCGTTTATTCCGCTCCTACACATAAGTATAACGTCCGGTTACTGTGGGCGTTTTTGTATTTCCAGCAGGTGGCGTTCTGCGTCGAGGCCGTATACCTCAAGTTGGTGCGAACCAAGCAACCGATAGTCATCACCTGCAATGCGCTCATCAAGCTTGCCCTGCATCACCATAATCGTGGTGTTTGCATCCTGCAGCTGCGAAGTCGTCTGCAGGATGGCTTCGGTAGTGGCATAAGCTCGCGCTGTAATCACGTCGAAGTATATCCTATGTCCATCCTCAGTTGGTCGATATTCTTCAACCCGTTGATGAACGATATCGACATTATCGAGCTTCAGATCAATTTTTGCCTGGGTTAAGAACCGGGTTTTTTTACCGTTGGTATCAATCAGTACAAAATGCTTGTCCGGTGAGGTGATGGCAAACGGAATGCCGGGCAGACCCGCGCCACTGCCCACGTCCAGTATTAATGAACCTTCAATAAAAGGCTGCACAGCAAGGCTGTCCAGAAGATGCTTGCTAACCATCTGTTCGACATCACGGATAGCCGTCAGGTTAAAGGTTTTATTCCAGCGTGCGATCAGCTGGATATAATGCACCAGCTTTTGCTGGGTTTCCACAGGATAATGCAGGCCCATCTGTTTGAGGCCAAATTCGAGTTGTTGGCGCAGAGGTTCTTTCACGAAATTTCCAGGCTACGTAGCGTAGCCCGACTAATATTATCAATCAATTGACTGATTTTTTGAGGTGAACCATCAACAATGAGATGGCTGCCGGTGTGACACCGGGAATGCGACCCGCCTGACCGATGGTTTCAGGTCGATGATCGGCGAGTTTTTGGCGTACTTCTGAGGACAGGCCTCGCACAGTGGCGTAATCGATGACATTGGGGATCGCTGTCTGTTGGTGCCGTTTTGTTTTTGCTATCTCATCGAGCTGGCGGTCCAGATAACCGGAATATTTTGCCTGTACTTCTACCTGTTCGGCGACGCTCGATGTTATACCCTCACCTTCTCCGATTATCTCGGTTAATCCAGCGTAATCAATCTCTGGTCGGCGCAGTAGATCCGCTGCTTTATAATTTCGCGATAATGGTTTGTCCAGCTTTTCAGAGAATGCTTTAGCAAAAGCTGATCCGGGTAGAATGTTCATTTCCGACAAACGTTGCTGTTCTTTTTCTATGGCTTCGCGTTTATCGGAATATTGTTGCCAGTGCTCGTCGTTAATCAGCCCCATTTTACGCGCGACTCCTGTTAAGCGCAGGTCGGCATTGTCTTCACGCAAGATCAAACGGTATTCCGCACGCGAGGTGAACATACGGTACGGCTCCTGTGTGCCCAGCGTAACCAGGTCGTCCACTAATACACCGATGTATGCCTGGTCACGTGTTGGTGTCCACGCATCTTTTTCCTGTACCTGTCGCGCTGCATTGATCGCAGCCAGCAAACCCTGTGCACCCGCCTCTTCATAGCCTGTTGTACCGTTGATCTGACCGGCAAAAAATAATCCATTGATAAATTTGGTTTCGAATGAAGCTTTCAGATCACGTGGATCAAAAAAGTCATATTCGATGGCATAACCCGGGCGGGTGATGTGTGCATTTTCGAAACCTTTCATCGAACGCACGAATTCAAACTGCATGTCGAATGGCAGGCTGGTGGAGATGCCATTGGGATAAACCTCGTGTGTGGTCAACCCTTCCGGTTCGATAAATATCTGGTGCGATGTCTTGTCTGCAAAACGCACCACTTTGTCTTCTATCGACGGACAATAGCGTGGCCCGATGCCCTCGATAACACCGCTATACATCGGCGAACGATGCAGGCCTTCACGGATGATGTCGTGGGTTTTTTCATTGGTATGCGTAATGTGGCAGCTGATCTGCTGCGGATGATCTTCTGCTCTACCTGTGTAAGAGAAAACGGGTAAGGGTGTATCTCCCGGCTGCTCCGCCAGCTCTGCATAATCGATGGTTCGGCTATCGATCCTGGGCGGCGTACCCGTTTTCAGGCGTTCGACACGAAACGGTAGATCACGTAGCCGCTCCGCCAGTGCGATTGATGGTGGATCACCGGCACGACCACCGGAAAAATTCTTTTCTCCGATATGGATCAAGCCGCCTAAAAAGGTCCCTACCGTAAGCACCACGGCTTTGGCTTTAAATTTTAGCCCCATCTGCGTAACCACACCGGTCACGCACTCTTCACCCTCGACCGTTTCGACGATCAAATCATCAACCGCCTGCTGAAACAGGGAGAGATCAGGCTGATTCTCTAATGCCTCACGCACTGCTGCCTTATACAGAACACGATCAGCCTGCGCTCGGGTCGCACGCACCGCCGGTCCTTTACGACTATTCAAGATGCGAAATTGGATACCACCACGGTCAGCGGCTTTTGCCATGATGCCACCCATGGCATCGATCTCTTTTACCAGATGGCCTTTACCGATACCGCCGATAGCCGGGTTACAGCTCATCTGACCCAGGGTTTCGATATTGTGCGTCAGCAACAGGGTTTTTACGCCCATGCGCGCAGCCGCCAGCGCGGCTTCAGTGCCCGCATGACCACCACCGATAACGATTACATCAAAAGCATCCGCATAAAACATGGCGCAAATTATAAACTAAATCATTGATTTAGCTATAGCTCTCAATGAATAAGATTCGCCCGTTTATCACCTTGCCATGTTTTTCGACAATTTGCCGCCTGCTCGCAGACTATTTGTTACCGGAATACGCGCAAATAAAAAGGCTCACTGATGTGAGCCTTCGATGTAGAAAATAATGCAGTATTTATAATTATTGAATTCTGGCTACATTCATCTCTTCTTTAACCGCAAGAATCATATCGACATCTGCCTCTGACAACATCGAAAACGGTACCTGTTCTGACTGACTGGCATTATCACCGATAAAAACAAAGCTACCGCCCGCAAATAGTGTAACAAAAGCAAAGACGCTGAATAACCAGCCCATATTGTTCTGTAAGTTCATTGATTTTCCTACGTTTTCGTTTATTCAGATAGGCTATTTGGTAACATTTGATCTTGGCGCTGTCATCCTGTTGAAAAAATGACAGTCTGCAGAACTTAATATATAGCAGAGATTTGAGGATTGTGCATAAAATAATTAAAAGTGAACACTATTTAAACAACTTTTTCTGACAGAAAGCGTTTTCTTTGACAGCTGAGGAAGCTAACGCATTCTAATCATTGAAATTGTACCGTCACATACCCCCAATGAACTGTCGGACTATTGCTATGTACCCTACGGGCCGTTTCACTCATAAGCTGTATTTATATTAGAATATTAGAATATTTTATGGTTGCTTTAATAATGCTGATTAGCCAAAGGCAAACGGTTGGGGTACAGTAAGCCATTGATATTACTATATTGATAACGAGCTGGCCCATCTCTACGCCATACCAGGAAAAACTATGTCTCGACCTGTGCACAATCCCACCTCAAAAGCGACCGATGAAAATAGTCGTATC
>DROB01000383.1 GCA_011321985.1 Gammaproteobacteria bacterium
GATCGTAGAGAATAAAACCTGCCTGGAGGGTCTCATAAATCTTGTTCCATGACGATGAGTGGCCTGTCTTCAGGATGATGCAGCTCGGTGAGAACGCTAAAGGCTTCGAGCAGGGTCGAAAACAATGCATCATGTGAATTTTCTACTGTTCTTAATGCCAGTGTTTTATCGTAGTCTATATCAGAACTGCTGCCGATCCAGGCGATAACCGGAACTTCTGTCTGTGCATCAGGGGCAAACAGATAGGGTAGACCATGCAGAAATATTCCTGCTTCGCCCAGAGATTCACCGTGGTCGCTGAGGTAGAGCATGGCTGTCCTGTATTCAGGGGTATTCTGTTTTAGAAAAGCGATGACCCGGGAGAGAAAATGATCGGTATACAGGATGGTGTTATCGTAGGCATTGATGATCTCCTGGGTCGAGCATTCTGACAGCTCTGCTGACTGACAGGCGGGTTTGAATCGTTCGAATTCTTCAGGATATCGTTTGTAGTAGGCAGGGCCGTGGCTTCCCATCTGATGAAGTACCACGAGTTTGTCACCGGCATTCGAATCGATGTATTCCTGCAGATGGGCCAGCATGCCGGTATCACGGCATTCTATATCACAATCCGGATTCAGCTCGGGAGAGCGGTAGTCCTTATGGGTGACGCGGGCAGCGACACCTTTTGACGATGAATTATTGTCCAGCCACAAAACATGTACACCTGCACGTTTTAAGATATCCAGGATATTTTCTGTATGCCGTGCTTCATCTGCATCAAATTCTTTTCGGTCGTCAAAAGCAAACATGCAGGGCACAGAGATGGCGGTAGAGGTACCGCAGGAAGCGATGTTGCTGTAACTGATGAGCCGATCCTCTGCCGACAATTTCGGGTTTGTCTCACGGGTATAACCATTTAATGAAAAGTGATCGGAGCGAGCGGTTTCTCCGACTATCAGGATGATCAGCCTCTGTGTGTCGTCAGAACCGGATTGCTCGACATGTTTTGCCAGCGTGATATATTCCGGTAATGTCGATGATCTTATTTTCTGGCTGAGATATTTCCCCATCGAGTAGATAGGGTAACCCGGGTTCGAGTAATATCGCAGGGTCTTGTGTTCCCGGAAGAAGCTGCTGTAATAATCGCTCAGTGGAAGTATGTTTATCACTATCAGTATCACCAGGGCTACTGCCATCTGGAGTTTATAACGTGTCTCTCTGAGTAGCCCCGATGTTCTGAAGGGCAATCTCCACACCACGATGACAGGCAGGATAGCGGTGAGTATCAGGTGTAATACGAAACCGGTGTTTATCAGATCGCTGGCTTCGCTCATGTTTGTCTCCAGAACATTTCTGATCATGTCGGTATCGATCACGGTGCCCAGGTTGTCGGCATAGTAGCTGGTCAATGCCGCCAGTATGATGAATATACTGACGACCAGACGTACAGGGATAACGATACTGAATATTATGGTCAACAGTGCGATGAGAGCAAAGAACAGGATACCGAGTGAGAACAGAAAAACGATATTTTCTGTAGTGAAGGGATAGACATCAGTGACCTTGTCAAAGAATGAAAAGTTAGCAACCAGGATAAGAAAGGCGGCTACCAGTAAGATCAGTCGGGTAGGGGTGATACTTATCTTGGTTGAGGATAAGAGGTTAATCAGTGTCTCCTGAGTGATATGAAAAGAGTGCCAGACGGGTGGATACAGACGCACGAAATTTTATCATATCCTGTATGTTTCAGCTTAAGAAAGGCTTAATTTAACCTCTGTTCGCGGAATAGATTCTGTACCAGCAGGTGAAGTATCAAAATTCGTATTCTATCAATA
>DROB01000384.1 GCA_011321985.1 Gammaproteobacteria bacterium
ACTCTTCTCCCGTCGTAGCGAACAATACCGTCTACCTTGGCAGCAATGATAAGCACCTGTACGCGGTCGATCAAAAGACAGGGCAGATGAAATGGCGCTTTAAAACCGGCGGTAATATAGAATCGACTCCGGCTATCGCAAATGGTGTGATCTACCTCGGTAGCTGGGATAAAAACCTGTATGCTGTCAAAGAAGACACACGTGCTGTGCTGTGGAAGCTGGAAACCAAAGGTCCGATTTCATCTTCACCTATTATCGCAGACGATATCATTTATTTTGCCAGTGAAGATGGTAATCTCTATGCGGCTGACGTGAACACCGGATTCAGGAAATGGAACTTTAATGCAGGGGCACCCATCTATAGTTCGCCAGCTGTCTATGGAGACTATGTTTACTTTGGCACTCTAAAAGGCGATCTGTTCGCGGTCAATCGAAACACGGGGCAGGAATACTGGCGATTTAAGGTGAATGGAAAGATCCATTCTTCCCCCGCTGTCGATTCACGTAACGTATATTTCGGTTGTGATGATAAACATGTCTATGCTGTTAACATTCTCACCGGGCAGCAGAGCTGGGAAAAGAAAACAGCCGGTCCCGTACTGTCATCGCCTGCACTCTATAATGGTAATGTGTACATCGGCAGCAAGGATGGATATGTCTATTCTTATGATACTCAGGATGGTACCCGTGAATGGGAATACCGTACAGAAGGTGCTATCTTCTCTCCGGTAACCATCGCTTCAGGTACTGTTTATGTAGGGAGTACCGATCATTACCTGTATGCCCTGGATGCTGGTGCGGGCACCTTACGCTGGAAGTATAAGGTAGATGGCAATATTTATTCAGCTGCGAGTATAAGTGATAATCGCGTATATTTTAATAGCGTAAAAGGTTCTTTATTTGCGGTGAAGTAGGGGAGAGTAAATAAGTCGGTGCTTACCCGGAGCTTCCCTGGTTTTCCCATTCGGTCTTCCGGCATAATCCTGAAAAGTTACAATAACGGCAGACTGTAGCATCACCCCACGCATGCAGGGGGTGATTTTGTTTCATCTGTTTGAATAATGTGATCAACCGGTTTTTATTTTCTTCACGATTTTTTCCCAGATCGTCGCCTGACAGCGAAGACCGGGTCTCTACTTTCTGAGAAGATGAGTCGACTGACAGATAACTGACTTCACTGGCTTCGTTATCGAGCAGGGCATAAGTGGAGAGTTGGACATTCTCACCGGCATCGATATCTTCCTGTCGTGCTGTTCTGCCCGTCTTGTAGTCGATGATAGCGTGGGTATCATCTTTTCTGTTTTTGTCTATACGGTCGAGCCGGCCATGGATATATATGGATTCATCCAGTGTGGTTTCCAGATTATTTTCACTGAGAAAAAAGTACCAGTCCTGCTGATGTTTTAGCTGCCAGCTGATATAAGACGGGATATGTTTTTGCCAACGATATAACCAGCTCCTGTGTAGTACGTTATCATCCAGGTCGTGGAGGAAAATTTTTTCAGAAAGGGAGGATAAGTATCGATTGGCCTGTTCTATATTCTTGTCTGTCAGTACGCCGAAAGCTTTACCGTGTACCTTATGCCCACTATGAAAGCATTGTAGAATAAGATGGATACGCTCACCGTAACCGGATTTTTTTAATTCATCACTGAGTTCTTCCAGCGGTTTTAATTTCAGTCCATCGGCTGAAAAATATTGATACGGACAATCGATGATCCTCTGGTAGGCACTCGCCGAAACTTTTTCAGGAACCAGATCGGTAGGAATTACCGGTGCTGGGACCGATGACTGTTCGGGCAGGCTTTTGTCATCACAGTTAAAAACTTCACTGTTCGATCGTACGAGTTGATGTAGTCGGGAGTTCTCGGGTTTTCTATTATATGCCAGTTGATGAAAGTTGATGAGTAATTCCAGCCAGGGTGAAACCGGCTTTTCTTCGCCGTTCTCTTCATCACATGCGGTCAGTAAAATATCGGGAGCGGATAACAGGGTGCGGTTGAATAATTCATGGCGTTGTCTGTATTGTTCATCCCAG
>DROB01000385.1 GCA_011321985.1 Gammaproteobacteria bacterium
CGATGAAGCACATCAGTTATATGATGTGGCAGCACGTTTCTTCGGTGATACCATAAGCAGTCGTCAACTCATATCGCTGGCGCGCGATACTATCGCTGAACAGGTGAACGATGCATCGGATATGATCGAACTGCGAGATTATGCCGAGGAACTGGAAAAAGCCGCGCGTGATTTCAGGTTATCACTGGGAGAAGCGGGGCTACGTGATGCCTGGCTTAATGTACAGAATAAACCTTCAGTAAAGCGATCGCTGGCAGACCTGCTTACGGCACTGAAGGATCTGATCACCGTGTTAGAAAAAGCGGCTGAGCGTAGCCGGGGCCTTGAACAGTGTTGTGAACGTGCGCAGATCGTCATGGCCAGGTTGAAGTCTTTTCAGTGTGATAACACGGTTGATGATGGTGAGATAAAACAGGCCGTGCTGTGGTATGAAACCTACACTAAAAGTTTTATGCTACATGCGACTCCCGTCGATATCGCATCGATATTTCAGACGCATACCAATAATTTTTCCGATAGCTGGTTGTTTACCTCTGCGACATTGCAGGTCAATAAACAGTTTGACCATTTTGCCGGCAATATCGGGCTGGATGGATTTAGAAGTGGCGTGTGGGAGAGTCCTTTTGATTATGAGAAACAGAGCCTGCTCTACCTGCCGGAAGATTTGCCACAGCCGTCCGATCCGTCGTATACGAAACAGTTGATGCAGGCAGCGATCCCCGTACTGAAAGCGAGTCAGGGCCGGGCCTTTGTCCTGTTTACCAGTTATTACGCGATGTACAAGGCACGTGATTTTTTAAAACAGATGTTACCGTATGAACTACTGGTGCAGGGAGATTTACCCAAACACCAGTTACTGGAAACATTTCGAGAGACCGATAACGCCATTCTGTTAGGTACTTCGAGCTTCTGGGAAGGGGTCGATGTGCGTGGTGAGCGTCTGTCCTGCGTCATCATCGATAAATTACCTTTTGCATCACCGGGGGATCCGGTAATGCAGGCCCGTATCGATGCCATAAAACAAAAAGGCGGGCAGCCCTTTATGGAATTTCAGGTGCCGCAGGCGGTTATCGCATTAAAACAGGGTGTGGGTCGCCTGATACGCGATGTCAATGATACCGGTGTGGTGATGATCGGTGATCCACGTTTAAAACAAAAATCTTATGGTCGTGTCTTTTTGAATAGTCTGCCAGCAATGCCGGTTACTTCGGATGTCAAAGAGGTGGAAAGTTTTTTTACCAGAGTATCGACTGCTGCTGATTCTGACGGCCAGGTGATTGAAGTCGTATGAAGATCCTGGCGATCGACACGGCGACAGAAGCCTGTTCAGCGGCGTTGTACATCGATGGCGAGTTGACCTCCAGGTACCAGTTGGCACCACGTCAGCACAGTCAATTGATATTAAAAATGATCGATGATTTACTGGCTGAAGCCAATACTACAGTCACTGATCTGGATGCTATCGCGTTTGGTCGTGGACCGGGGTCTTTCATGGGGCTGAGGATAGCGGCCGGTGTTGTTCAGGGTATTGCTTTTGCTTATGATATTCCGGTTGTTCCTGTTTCAACCCTGAAAGCGATCGCACAGCGTGCTTACGAAGAGACCGGTATAAACCAGGTGATGGTCGCTATCGATGCCCGGATGCAAGAGGTTTACTGGTGCCCCTACCGGATAAACCATCAGCAGTGGTTGCCGGATGGTGAAGAACAGGTGATTGCACCAGGAAAAATAGACGTAGCTGAAATACTGGCGCGATATGAAGAGCCCTGGGTCGGTGCGGGTACGGGTTGGGGGAGTTATGCTGATAGTTTGTTATCAGCTAACCGTTTTCAACTACACACCATACTTGCGGAATGTTTACCCAGTGCGGAAGCGATTGCAAAACTGGCGGTCAAACAATTCGAAGCCGGTCATACGGTTTCAGCAGCAGAGGCGATACCGGTCTATCTGCGCAATGATGTCGCCAGAAAACCAAAACCGATTGTTCTTTGAACTGCAGCTGAGGACTATCGCGCTTTACAAAGTGCTCCTGCGGGGGAGCATCTCTGTGCAGGAGCGGGATTCATTCCGTGATCGAAGCATTTATCGATTTTTGATGATAAAAGTCGGGATATTCAGTAAATTAACATGAATCCGGACACAATTTCCGGTATCATGCGCCCTACAGAACAGTCCGCATCCGACTTCCGGCATACCATGATAGAAATCAATCCGATAACCAATAAGATCAATGACCTGCGTGAGCGAACCGATTCACTTAGGGGGTATCTTTGACTTTGATCGACGTAAGGAAGAACTAGAAGAAGTTAACCGTGAACTGGAGCAACCCGGAATATGGGATGATCCGGACAGTGCACAGAAACTGGGTAAGGAACGCGCCAGGCTGGAAAAAATTGTTCTCACCATCGAAGAGCTGGATACCGCACTGGATGATGCGGATGAACTGCTGGAGATGTCGGTGGAGGAAGAAGATGCGGACAGTGTTGCCAGTATCGCTAATGATCTGGAAGCACTGGAGAAGGATGTTACCGAACTGGAGTTCCGTCGCATGTTTTCAGGCGAGATGGATGTCTGTAATGCCTTTGTCGACATACAGTCGGGATCGGGCGGAACCGAAGCCCAGGACTGGGCAGAGATGTTACTCCGGATGTATCTGCGCTGGGGTGAAGCGCATGGTTTCAGGACAGAATTAATGGAAGTCTCGCCCGGTGAGGTCGCCGGCATAAAAAGTGCGACTATCAACATCTCGGGTGATTATGTCTTTGGCCGCTTACGTACAGAGACCGGTGTGCATCGACTGGTGCGTAAATCACCCTTCGATTCGGGTAATCGGCGTCATACATCTTTTGCTGCCGTGTTTGTCTCACCAGAGATCGATGATGACATCGAGATAGATATCAATCCTGCTGATCTGCGTATCGATGTCTATCGAGCCAGTGGTGCAGGGGGGCAGCATGTGAATAAGACGGAGTCAGCCGTACGTATCACCCACCTGCCGACCAATGTCGTCGTACAATGCCAGAGTGGTCGTTCGCAGCACAAAAATAAAGATGCCGCGATGAAACAACTCAAAGCTAAATTATATGAACGTGAAGTGCAGATACGTAATGCGGATCAACAGGCATTGGAAGAAACAAAATCCGATATCGGCTGGGGTAGCCAGATACGTTCTTATGTATTGGACCAGTCACGGATAAAAGACTTGAGGACCAACGTCGAAACAGGCAATACACAGGCTGTATTAGACGGTGATCTTGACCGGTTTATCGAAGCCAGCTTGAAAAGTGGATTGTAAAAGTCAAAATATCAAAGTAGATCAGAAATTAAATTTATGAGCACAGACAACGAAAACGCACCCATATCAGCCGAAGATGAAAATAAACTGATCGTTCAACGACGTGAGAAGTTAAAGATATTGCGTGATGCAGCGCGTGATATCGGTGGCACAGCTTTCCCCAATGCGTTTCGTCGTGATTCATTAGCCTCAGATCTACTGGCGACTTATCAGGAAAAAACCAGAGAAGAACTGGAAGCATCGCCTGTTCGCGTCGCAGTTGCCGGACGGTTGATGGCTAAACGCATCATGGGTAAAGCCAGCTTCGCGCAATTACAGGACATGAGCGGTCGTATACAGTTATTCGTGCAACGGGATAGCCTGGCGGAAGGTGTCTATAACGATGGTTTTAAAAAATGGGATATCGGTGACATCATCGGTGCGGCCGGTGTGTTGTTCAAAACAAAAACCGATGAGCTATCGGTCAAGGTCGATGATATTCAACTATTAACAAAATCACTGCGCCCGCTACCGGATAAGTTTCATGGTCTGAGCGATACCGAGATCCGGTATCGTCAGCGTTATATCGATCTGATAATGAACGAAGGAGTCAAAAAGACATTTTACCTGCGTTCACAGGTTATCAAATTTATCCGTGATTACTTTGATACCCGCGGTTATATCGAAGCAGAGACACCGATGATGCAGGTGATTCCCGGTGGCGCGACAGCACGTCCATTTGAGACCTTTCATAATGCACTCGATCAGCCGATGTTTCTTCGTATCGCTCCCGAGCTATACCTCAAACGCCTGGTCGTCGGTGGTTTTGAACGGGTTTATGAGATCAATCGTAACTTCAGGAATGAGGGGGTCTCAACCCGGCATAATCCGGAATTTACCATGCTGGAATTTTATCAGGCCTATGCAGATTATAATGACCTGATGGACATCACCGAAGACCTGTTGCGCCAGCTGGCGAGTAATCTGCTGGGTACTACAGACGTGACGAGTGAAGGTAATACCTATGATTTCGGTAGCCCTTTCGCCCGGATGACAGTATTTGATTCTGTCTTGCACTTCAATCCAGATATTGCCGCCGAAGCACTGGCTGACCTGGATGGTGCCCGTGCGATAGCGAAAGATGTCGGTGTAAAGCTGAAAGAAAGTTATGGGCTGGGTAAGATACAGATCGAGATATTCGAGAAGACCGTCGAACATCGTTTGATGGACCCGACCTTCATCACCGAATACCCGACCGAAGTCTCACCACTGGCCAGGCGTAATGATAGCAATCCGTTCGTTACCGATCGGTTCGAATTTTTTGTCGGTGGTCGTGAGATAGCTAATGGATTCTCTGAGTTAAATGATGCCGAAGATCAGGCGGAACGTTTCAAGCAACAGGTGGCAGAAAAAGATGCCGGTGATGATGAAGCCATGCATTTTGATGCAGACTATGTTCGTGCTTTGGAGCACGGTATGCCACCAACGGCGGGGGAGGGTATCGGGATAGATCGGCTGGGGATGCTGCTGACCAATTCTCCCTCTATCCGAGATGTTTTATTATTCCCTCACATTCGCCCCGAAACGGCGAGCTAAAAATTCATGACGCAAAAATTCACCATCGGTAATTTTAATGTTCGCAATCTCACGCCAGGATCGACCAGCGAACGTTACAATTATTTTTATTCTTCCAGTAAAAATAATCAGTACTGGGCCGAAGGTGATGAAAAAG
>DROB01000386.1 GCA_011321985.1 Gammaproteobacteria bacterium
AAAACTTCCTGCAGGGCCTCGAATCGACTGAGTAATCCTGAACGAGATATTAATCTTGTTTTCAATGAATTAACAGAGTTATTTAAAGCCATTTCTAACCATTTTGCACGTTCACCTCGTACCTTTGCGGTAAGCTTGACCCGGTGTTTTGATTGCTCGCTTAATACCTCTTCGATCAACAGGCTATCTGCCAGTCCACAGGAAATAATGATTTCACCTGGTACATCACGTTTCAGGTAAAACTGCGGGATAAAGGCCGTCAATACCTGTTCTACACTCAAAGCTTCCGGTAATGAAGGGTAAAAACTGCGGTTCCCCAGATTGAGGCCATTGCGAATATAAAACACCTGCACGCAGGCCTGGCCTGCTTCGGTACTGCAGGCGATGATATCGATATCGCCCTTGTCGGCACTGATATGCTGCTTCTCGGTGATTTTTCTGAGCTGGCTTATCTGGTCACGGTACAGGGCGGCTTTTTCGAAGTGCTGTTTTTCAGCAGACTGTTCCATATCATTGACCAGTTCTGTGATTACCTGCTCACTTTTGCCCTGTAGAAATAACACTGCGTGATCGATGTCTTTAGCATAGGCCTTTTCCGACACATAACCCACACAGGGCGCGGTACAACGTTTGATCTGGTATTGCAGACAGGGTCGCGAACGGTTGGCAAAGGTGGTGTCTTCACACTGGCGGATGAGGAACATTTTTTGCAGCAGGTTGATGCTTTCACGTACCGCATGGGCGTTCGGGTATGGCCCCAGATACAGGCCCTGCTTTTTTCGTGCGCCTCTGTGCAAGGCGATTCGTGGGTATAAATCCTTATCAGAAACAAAGATATAGGGGTAACTCTTATCATCACGCATTAATATGTTGTAACGCGGACGCAGCTCTTTGATGAGGTTGCTTTCCAGTAGCAGGGCTTCGCCTTCGGTGTGTGTGATGGTGATATTGACATCGGCTATTTTAGATACCATCACCCGGGTTTTGGGGGACAGGCCGGTCTGACGGAAATAGCTGCTCAGGCGGTTTTTCAGGTTTTTGGCTTTGCCGACGTAGATGACCTGTTCGCCAGCATCCAGCATACGGTAGACACCGGGTTTGCTGGTGACGTTTTTCAGAAAAGAGGCCGAATCGAACGTGACAGGGGGATTTGTCTGGTCTTTGTTGGGTGATTTCGGTTCGGTTGCTGACATCGGGGTAGTTTAGCTTAAGCGGCGGTAAAGCGTTATGTGTCAGGGGTGATTGGTACGGGTTTGGCGGCGGGTGTTTGTTTTGGGGTCTGGTATCGCGGTTTACAAACCGCTCCGGGGGATAGGCTGACTCTGGATTTGTAGGAGCGGATTGTAATCCGCGATTCTCTGATACACACCTGCCCTCGATGATCTATATCTGACCGGGTTGATACAACAAAGATTTCGGCTTATTTAGCCGGTATGTTATTTTCGTCCATCACGCCGTGCTTCATCGCCATGTGCAACATTTCGATATCTGAACTCACGCCCAGTTTTTCGTATAAACGCATGCGGTAGGTGCTGATGGTCTTGGGACTCAGATTGAGGATCTCTGATATCTTCTGTGTTTTGGTGCCCTGCGCGATCATCATCAGCACCTGGGTTTCACGCATGGATAAGGTATCCAGAGGGTTCACCTCACCCGGCAACACCGACAGTGCCAGTTGCTGAGCGATATCTTTTGCGATGTAATGTTTTCCATCGTGGACATCCCTGATAGCGGTGATCATCTCATCGACACCGTTACCCTTGGTCAGATACCCTTTAGCGCCGCCATTTAACAATTTTTTTGGCAACGGCCCTTCGTCATGCACGGTAACGATGATGATGCCGATATCGGGCCAGCTCTTGCTGATGCGCTCGGTCGCACCGATACCGCCGATGCCGGGCATATTGACATCCATCAGGATAACATCGACTTTACCCTCGTTATCACGACACCAGCTGATAGCCCCTTCACCGCTGTCCTGGGTACCGACGACATTGATCCCGTCCTGTGCTCCCAGCAGACTTTTAAAGCCATGACGCACCAGATCGTGGTCATCAACGATTAAAACGCTGATTTCGGTATTATTCAGGTCATCAACCATCTAATTTAGAATAAGTTTAATTATCATCCAGAGGCGATTCTAACAGAGATTCATTTAGACCACATCCTGTATGGGTATTTTAATAAGCAAATATTGTAATAACGCTCGTCATCACTGACTTCCTCGCCGATCCAGGGTGGTTTTTCAAAGGCTTCATCCAGGCTGCCCAGTTCGACTTCAGCCACCTGTAGACCGGCATTTTCCCCTTCGAATATATCCACTTCCCATACGTGGGAAGCATAGGGAACGTCATAACGTGTTTTGCTGATGATGCTGCTATCGCATAAAGTCTCCAGCATCTGCTGCGCATCGGCCAGCGGTATGTCGTATTCGAATTCCTGTCGCACCATACTGAGGTCGACACTTTTTATGTTGATGTTCGCATGCTGATTGCTGGTGCGGATCCTTACTGAAGATCTCTGCGTGGCTTCCAGCCCACTCTGCAGATAACCCTGTTTGATCACATGCTGCTGTATCGATAACGATCGCCAGTCATTGTTTTTGAGTAAAAATTTTCGTTCTATTTCGATGCCCATGGATTATTCTCTTAGCTGGTAGATTCATGTTACATTGCATGATATGCAGAGATATTTCCAGCTCGACAAAAACATCGTGCACCTCAACCATGCAGCGGTCGGCCCCTGGCCGGTGGTTACCCGTGATGCCGTCTGTGCCTTTGCCCGGGAAAATGCCAGCATCGGCTCTCAGCGTTACGGTGAATGGATGAAGACCGAGCAACAACTGAAGCAGAAGATGGCCACATTGATCAATGCACGTTCGCTCGATGAGATTGCGATATTAAAAAATACCTCGGAAGGTCTGTCGCTGATCGCGCAGGGGCTGACGTTTAAAGCGGGTGATAATATCGTTATCCCGGCGGAAGAATTTCCCTCCAATAAAATCGTCTGGCAGGCACTTGCCTCACAATCGGTCGAAGTCCGATCGATCACCATCGAAAACAGCGATGAACCCGAACAGGTTCTGATCGATGCCATGGATGAGAACACCCGGCTGCTCAGTTGCAGCTCTGTACAGTTCGCTCATGGCCTGCGCCTGGAGCTGAATGTTATCGGCCAGGCATGTAAACAGAACGGGACGCTATTCTGTGTCGATGCCATCCAGTCACTGGGAGCCATCCGCTTTGATGTACAGGCATGCCATGCCGACTTCGTGGTAGCCGATGGTCATAAATGGATGTGTGGCCCGGAGGGTACCGCATTGTTCTATTGTCGCGAAGCGGTTCAGGATCAATTGCGATTGTGTCAGTTCGGCTGGCATATGATGAAAGATGCGTTCGAAATCTCACACCGGGACAATGATCTATCTCTCGAAAAAAACATCGTTACCGGTGCTCAGCGTTTCGAGAGCGGTAGCCCGAATATGACCGGCATTACCGCTCTTGATGCGTCTCTCGGATTACTGCTCGATATCGGCATGCAGAAGATCGAAACCCGTGTCCTGGAAAAAGCCGGTTATCTGATCGAGCGACTGACTGCGCGCAGTGATACGAAGGTCATCAGTTCGACACAGGCGAACAGGTATGCCGGTATAGTCACCTTTCAAAAACACGGTGTGGATAACATGTCACTTTATCGATACCTGCAGGACAATGATGTGATCTGTGCTTATCGTGGTGATGGCACCCGTTTCTCACCACACTTTCATACAGCACTGGATGATCTGGATAAAGCATTAGATCTGGTCGATGATTTCAATGGCTGAGCAAGAGGCTGTAGCGGGGCATGGCATCACTGGAAATGTGAACTGAATCTCGCTTATTCTGTCTTAAATACCGTCATATAGGGCATAATTGGACTAGTATTAAGGTTGATGGAATACATGTTTACCGGGCATGGGTTCCAGTAATTTTTTAAATGTGCAACAAACATAAAATCCTTTTTCTGGAGTTTGGATGTTTCGTTTCGTTAGATTTAAAAATTTCCTGTGGGACAAGTTCGTACACTGGCTTACTTATGAGTCGCCACACCACCAAACGCCTTTAACCAGTTTCGAGCGTTTACGCTTCGAGCTGCGCCCGGGCGATGTGATCCTGGTCGAAGGCCGGTCTAATGTCGCCGAGATCATCAAGTCCATCACCCAGAGTATGTGGACGCACTCATTCTTTTACATCGGTCGGTTACATGATATCGATGATCCGATGCTACGTGACCATATCCAGAAATACCGCCACTGCAGTCCGGATGAACAACTGATCATCGAAGCGATACTGGGTAAAGGCATCATCGTATCGGCTATCGATACTTATGAGGGTGAACATCTGCGCATATGCCGTCCTCGCGGTATCACACGTGCAGACTCACAGACGGTGATCGAGTATGCGATCAAAGAACTAGGCAAGGATTATAACGTCCGCCAGATCATGGATCTGGCCCGGTTCATGTTCCCTTACTGGTTCCTGCCCAAACGCTGGCGCTCGACCCTGTTTGAACATAATGCAGGCAGGCCGACCAAGACCGTATGTTCGACGATGATGGCCGAAGCCTTCGCCAAAGTCCGGTTCCCTATCGTGCCGGTCATCCATCAGGATGAACAGGGTCAGCTCAAGCTGATCCGCGGTAATTCCAAATTGATCACCCCGCGTGACTTCGACCACTCACCTTACTTCGACGTGATCAAATACCCGATTATCGATTTCGATGAACTCGGCATCTACCGTAGACTGCCATGGGACCAGACCAGTGTGCACTGCAATACCATCGGTGACTGTTTTTATTCGCACCCTGAAGAACTGGAGAAATTAACCCCGATACAGTCGGCGGATACCATAAGACCGGAAACCGCCAGACCGGCTATCGAGGAAGTCGAAATAAAAAAGCCCGGTGCTACCGAACACAACATCATCCGGGAAGCCATCAACAAAGTAACCGGTTATAGATCGGCGAAGGACAGCGGTGAAGGCGATATCGAAGAGCCGGTCACCGATGATGCTAAAGACATCGGCAAAAAAGCCGCTAATTAATCAGCGTTAAACTAAAAAAGGAATTTACCGTCTATATACTTCAGGAAGCTCTGATGATTTATCAATAAATTGATCAGAGCTTCCTTTAAGGATCGATGTGTTTATATTCAAACTTATACAGCCATAGCAGGTACCACAGATGATTTGGGCAGGATTTTTAATTTTCATACTATTCATAGCCGCTTATATGCGATTGCCACTTCTGATCTGGTCGTTAGCACTTACCGCCGGGCTCCTCGTCCTGCACCTGTTTGCCGACATCGATCTCTCACAGAAATACCTGCTATGGATCATCCTTGCGGTTATCCTGATACCGCTCAACTTCAAACCGCTGCGTCTCAATATTTTCAGCCGTGCGATCTACCGGGTGATGAAAAAACTGATGCCGACCATCTCGCAGACCGAGCAGGAAGCACTCGATGCTGGCGATGTCTGGTGGGAAGCTGAACTGTTTAGTGGCAAACCCGATTTCGGTTTTCTGCAGAATCTGCCAAAAGCAAAATTGACCGATGAAGAACAGGCTTTTATCGATGGTCCGGTAGAAGAATTCTGCGAGATGCTGGATGACTGGCAGATCACACATGTCGATTACGACCTGACCCCCGAAGCCTGGCAGTTCGCCAAAGATAACGGCTTCTTCTCATTGATCATCCCCAAACGATACGGGGGGCTGGACTATTCCGCCTACTGCCATTCTCAGGTGGTGATGAAGATAGGAAGCCGCAGTGGTTCTGCTGGTGTAACCGTGATGGTGCCTAACTCGCTGGGACCGGGCAAACTGCTGATGACCTATGGCACCGAAGAGCAGAAAGATTATTATCTACCGCGTCTGGCCAAAGGCATCGAGATACCCTGTTTTGGTTTAACCGGACCCGATGCCGGTAGTGATGCAGGCGCGATGCCGGATACCGGTGTGGTCTGTTATGGCAGTTATGAAGGTAAAGAAAATATTCTGGGCATCCGCTTGAATTTTGCCAAACGCTATATCACGCTGGCACCGATAGCCACGATCCTGGGTATCGCATTCAAACTGTACGACCCTGAACACCTGTTAAGTGAAAAAGAAGACTGTGGCATCACCCTGGCACTGATCAAACGGGATACAGAAGGCGTGGAAGTCGGTAAACGCCACTTCCCTGCCAACCATTCATTTATGAATGGGCCGGTCCGTGGTAAAGATGTGTTTATCCCACTGGAATCGATTATCGGTGGTGTCGATTATGTCGGCAAAGGCTGGGCCATGTTGATGGAATGCCTGGGTGATGGTCGCGCTATCTCATTACCGGCACTGGGTACTGCTGCGGGCAAGATGGGAGCGAAATATACCGGTGCTTACTCGCGCATCCGACAACAGTTCCACACACCCATCGGTCATTTCGAAGGTGTCGAAGAAGCACTGACCGAGATCGCCGGTCAGGCGTATGCGATGGATGCTTCCAGATCACTGGTGGCTATCGCACTGGATACCGGTGCTGTCCCTTCGGTGATTTCGGCCATCGTCAAATATCAGGTGATGGAACGCATGCGCGAAGTGATAAATCACTCGATGGATATCCATGGTGGACATGGCATCTGCATGGGGCCTCGCAATCATCTGGGTCGCCCCTACCAGCTGATACCGGTGGGTATCACTGTCGAAGGTGCAAATATTCTGACACGCACCATGATCGTCTTCGGACAGGGTGCGATGCGCAGCCACCCCTATCTGCTCAAGGAGGTCAAAGCCGTGCACAGTGAGGATCAGAAACAGGGGGTAAAAGATTTTGATAACGCCCTGTTCGCTCACCTCGGCTTTATCATCAGTAATGTCGTCCGCAGTTTCTGGTTCGGTATCAGTTATGCAAAACTGGTGACTACCCCCGGCGATAAAAACACACAGCATTATTATCAGCAACTGGTCAAGATGAGTTCGGCTTTTGCTTTCATGGCTGATATCTGTGTCGGCGTACTGGGTGGCTCATTGAAACGCCGGGAAAAGATTTCCGGTCGTCTGGCAGATGCGCTGGCTAATATGTACGTGATCTCGGCGGTATTGAAGCACTATGAAGATCAGGGCAGCCACAAGGAAGACCTGCCGTTAGTGCAATGGGCCTGTGAAGATGCACTGTTTAATGTGCAGACCGCACTGAAGGGCATAATGAAAAATCTACCGGTGCCGTTCATCGGCAGGGTTTGTAATTTTATCATCTTCCCGTTAACCAAACCTTACCAGCGTCCCAGTGATGCACTGGGACATAAAGTGGCCAGGCTAACACTGACACCGAGTGATACCCTGAACCGCTTGAGTGATGGTATCTATCAGAGTGATGATGAAGATAATTCTGTCGGACGTATCAACCATGCACTTGATCTGGTCATCAAGACCGATGAGTTGCAGCATAAATTACGTGATGCTTATAAACAGAACCGTCTGGATAACCGGGACAGAAATGCTTATGATGAGGCGAGAGATAAAAAGATCATCACTGAGAGTGAATACAATTTACTGATGGAAGCCGAACGGGCCATACAGAATGCGATCAAGGTCGATGAATTCTCTTTCAGTGGCTGGAAGATAGAAACGCCCTAGAGGCCCCCGGGAACGATGAGGATACCTCGTCCCCGTACCGCCATGCGGGAAACGAAAGAATAACTGGATAATCCATATTTTACAAGAGAGACATATTATGAGTAACGAGTGTGGTCGAAAAGTCTATATCGTCGATGGTAGTCGTACACCGCAGCTGAAATCACGCGGTAAAGTGGGTCCATTTTCAGCCGCTGACCTGGCCGTTGCTGCTGCCAAACCCTTGTTGCTCCGCCATAACTTTCCTCTCGAAACACTGGATGAAGTCATCCTCGGCTGTATGATGCCCGGTGAACGAGAAGCCAATATCGCTCGTGTTGCTGCATTGCGCCTCGGTATTCCTCAGAACGTACCGGCATGGACGGTGCAACGAAACTGTGCCTCCGGCATGCAGTCTGTTGATTCCGCCTACCGGAATATCCGAAACGGCGATGCCGACCTGATCCTTGCGGGTGGTACCGAATCGATGAGCCGGGCACCAGTATTACATAATCACACCATGGTCGACTGGCTGGGTGACTTCATGCGGGCACGCAGCATAGGTCAAAAATTACAGGTTATCTCCCAGTTGCGCGGCAAACACCTGAAACCGATCATCGCACTGATCCACGGCTTGACCGATGACACGGTGGGTTTAAACATGGGAGAGACAGCAGAGATCATCGCCAATAATTTTGGTATCACACGTGAGCAGATGGATGAATATTCGATGAATAGCCACCATCGTCTGGCCAAAGCGTTTAAGGCTGGCTACCTGGAAGAGATCGAGGTGCTGTACGATGGCAAAGGCAATTATTATGATCATGATGACGGAGTCAGGGCCGACTCTACGGTCGAGAGTCTGGCTAAATTGCGGCCTGCTTTCGACAGAAAATACGGCAAGGTCACCGCAGGCAATAGTGCGCAGATAACCGATGGTGCCGCCTGGTTGTTGGTGGCGAGCGAAGATGCCGTCAAAAAATACGACTTACCGGTGATGGCATCGATCGGTGACACACAATGGGCAGGATTAGATCCTGCCGTCATGGGCATGGGACCCGTGCATGCCATGACCCCCATCATGCAACGCAATCAATTGAGCATCGATGATATCGATTACTGGGAGATCAACGAGGCTTTTGCGACACAGGTACTCGGTTGTGTCGAGGCCTGGCAACAGGATGCATACTGTCAGCAGAAACTCGATCTTGAAAAAGCCATGGGTAAGATCCCTTATGAAAAATTAAATATCGATGGCGGTGGCGTGAGTCTGGGACATCCGGTCGGGGCCAGTGGTGCACGTATCATCCTGCACCTGTGCAAGATCCTGCAGCGTACCAATGCAAAACAGGGCATCGCCAGCCTGTGCATCGGTGGTGGTCAGGGTGGTGCTGTCCTGATACGAAATGAATCAGAAAAACTAACGAATGCTGAGGCAGCCTGATGTCAGTAGATAATGCTAATAATGAAAGTAACTGGAACGTAGAAAGAGACGACAACGGTATCGCCTGGGTGCATTTCGACAAGCCGGGAGCCTCTGCCAACCTGTTATCACAGGCCGCGATCAAAGAGCTGGACGATATCATCAAAGATTTTGAAAAAGCCCTGCCCAGAGCGGTCGTCATCCTCTCTGATAAAAAAGACAGTTTTATCTTCGGTGCTGATATAAAAGAATTTACTGCACTGGATAATAAGGAACAGGCTCTGGCCTTCATGCACAAAGGTCATGCACTGATGGACCGGCTGGAGGCGTTAACCTGCCCCACGGTCAGTATGGTACACGGTTTGTGTTTCGGCGGGGGCACCGAGCTGTCATTAGCCTGTGATTACATCATCGCCTCGGATGATAAAAAAACTAAAATCGGGTTGCCCGAGATAAAACTGGGTATCCACCCCGGCTATGGCGGAACAGCAAGATCCATCGAGCGTTGCGGTCCACTGGCAGCGATGAATATCATGCTGACCGGACGTGCGCTGAGTGCCCGCGCAGCAAAGAAGATCAAATTGATCGATGAGATGGTTCCCCTGCGGCAGTTGAAGACCGCCGCAGAGCACTACGCACTGACCACACCAGAACGTAAAGCGTTGCCATTTTTAACACGGTTGAGCAATTTCTCACTGGTGCGCCCGCTGATCGCATCACAGATGCGCAAACAGGTGGCTTCGAAAGCCAGAGAAGAACATTACCCGGCACCCTACTCGCTGATCAACCTGTGGCAGAAATATGCCGGCGATAAAAAAGTGATGCTGGAGAAAGAAGCGATCGCGGTCGCCGAACTGGCTACCACAGATACCGCCAGGAACCTGGTCCGGGTTTTCTTCCTGCAGGAGCAGTTAAAAAGCCAGGGCAAAAAAATCGATTTTGAAGTCGAACATGTGCACGTCATCGGTGGCGGCATCATGGGTGGTGATATCGCTTCCTGGTGTGCGATACAGGGTCATTCCGTGACCGTGCAGGATCAGGATCCGGAACGACTGGCACAGACCATGAAACGTGCGCAATATTCGTTCAAAAAAAAGTTCAAGCGTGACCGGCGTGCGATACGCGATGCCAATGACCGGTTGATGGCAGACCATCGCGGTGCAGGCGTATACCGCGCAGATATCATCATCGAAGCCATCTTTGAAGATGCCGAAGTCAAGCGTTCCTTATACGAATCGATCGAACCGAAGATGAAACCCGGGGCGATCCTGGCGACAAATACCTCCAGTATCAAACTCGAAGACCTCAGTTCATGTCTGAAGAATCCGGGACGGCTGGTCGGTCTGCATTTTTTCAACCCCGTCGCATTGATGCCGTTAGTCGAGATTATCCGTGGTAATGAGACCGATGAAAAAGTGGTGCAGCAGGCACTGGCATTCGGTAAAAACATCAGCAAATTGCCACTGGCAGTCAAGAGTTCACCGGGTTTTCTGGTCAACCGGATACTGATGCCATACATCCTGGAAGCGGTCACCATGGTCGATGAAGGCATCGCACCCGAAGTGATCGATAAAGCGGCATTGAAATACGGTATGCCGATGGGACCTATCGAACTGGCAGATACTGTCGGACTGGATATCTGCAAGTCTGTTGCCAACATCCTGTCCACTGCACTGGATATGCCATTACCGGATAACCTGAAAGAGTTATCCGACAAGAAACTGGGTAAAAAAACCGGAGAAGGTTTTTACAAATATAAAGAGGGTAAGCCGATCAGGGATAAGAGCGCCTCTTATTCCAATCCTCAGGAAGTGCAGGACAGACTGGTCCTGCGCCTGTTGAATGAGGCCACGGCCTGTTTACGTGAGGGCATCGTCGATGAACAGGACCTGATCGATGCCGGCGTGATCTTTGGTACCGGTTTTGCACCATTCAGAGGCGGCCCACTGGAATATATCCGTAGCACCGGTGTCGATGAGTTGAGCCAGACGCTGGATAGCTTAAAAGCGAAATTTGGCGACCGCTTTGAAAAAGACGAAGGCTGGTCAAAATTAAGCTAGACCATTATCCCGGTAGCAGCGGATTGTAATCCGCGATTCTCCTGTCCAGCATCAGACGCCCGATAAAAATACCCTGTCCGGGGTAGCAGGTTCTGACCCCGGATGTTTTATTACTGGTCTGGCATCGCGGTTTGCTAACCGCTCCTACGGGGGTGTGGGATGATTCTGTCTGTAGGAGCGGATTGTAATCCGCGATTCTCCTGTCCAGCACCAGATGCCCGATAAAA